>CAITLX010000696.1 GCA_903893335.1 uncultured delta proteobacterium
CCACCGCGCGTTCCTCGAGAAGTTCGGCGACCGCACGCCCCGCGCGCTCTGGAGCGAACACGAGGCCCTCGTCGGCCGCGTCCGCAAGACCACCGGTCAGAGCTGAAGCGTCAGCGACACGACCGCGGTGAGCGAGCTCGCGAGCTCGGGCATCGCGGCCGCGCGCACGAGCTTGCCCGCGGCGTCGACCGCCTGGATGGGCTCGTGCAGCGCGCCCCCCTGCGACGTGAGCGGCGCCCACGCGACGTCGACGCCGACGCCGAGGCGGCGCGCGAGGATCTCGAACTCGCCGCCGAGCCCGAGCGGCAGCTCGACGAACACGCCTTCGCGCCCGTCGAGCCGGTAGCCCGGCGGCGCGTCGGGCGAGCACGAGGCCACGGGGCAGAGCTGCGCGGCGCTCGCCTGGAGCTTGCCCCAGCCCGCGCCGACGCTCGCCCAGAGGTGCAGGCGCGGCTTCGGGCTCCAGGTGGGCTGGAGCCGCGCGCCGATGACGTACGTGCCGATGCTGCCGAGGTCGGTGTCGGCGCCGGGCACGAAGGCGCCGCGCGGCGCGGAGACGCCCTGCCTCGCCTGCAAGAAGTAGAGCGAGACGCGCATCCACGGCGCGGCGAGCAGCTGCGCGTGCGCGCCGGTCGCGAAGCCGGGGCTGTAGGAGATGCCCGCGTCGTTGGAGACGGCGGGGCGCGCGACGATGCCGACGTCGGGGGCGAGGACGACGTGACGACGCACCTCGCCCGTCTCGGCGCGCGCGCGGCCGGCCAGGGCGAACGCAGCCAGCGCGAGCGCGACGGCGCGGCGCCGCGCGCTCACAGCGACAACGACAGGCCCACGAGCATCGACACGGCCGATGTCGGGGTCGTGAGGGTGGGCGCGTCGTCGTAGGCCGAGCCGCCGAAGCTCGACGCGTGTCGGTACGCGACCTCGGCGGACAGGCGCAGGATGGCGAGCGTGTCGTAGGCGACGCCGAGGCCGATGGGCGTCTCGAGGAAGTGCCCGAGGCGCGGATCGACCGTGTTCGAGCGCGACGCCGCGCCCGTGGTGACGCCCGTCAGCTCGCCCTGGTACGAGGCGCGGCCGTAGCCCACGCCCGCCCAGGCGTAGGGGTGCACCGAGGTGCCCGGGATGGGCAGCACGAGGCGCGCGCGCCCGCCGAGCGTGTCGAACGTGACGTCGGGCGCGGTGGCCTCGGCGCGCGAGAGCGCGTGCTGGTCGTGCAGGTAGTAGGCGCCGACTTGCAGCAGCGGGAGCAGCGCGAGCTCGAGGTGCGCGCCGAAGGCCGCGCCGGCGCGCAGCGCGTCGGGGGCCTCGGCCGAGCGCGTGACGGCGCCGGCCTCGACGCCGACATCGACGAGCGCGTGGGCGTTGCGGGGGGCGGCGACGAGCGCGAGCGTCGCGGCGGCGGCGGCGTACAAGTGGGGGCGGTGGAGCACGCGCGGAGCCTAGAACGGCCATGGCGCGCGTGGCAAACGCGATGCGCCCGTGCGAGGATTCGCGACATGAAGACGCTCGTCGGTGCATGCTCCGCGCTCGCGCTGGTCGCCGGCTGTCAGGCCGGGGCGCCGGGTGCGTCCACGCAGGCGGCCTTGGCCCCCGCGCCCAGCGCCTCGGCCGCCGCCGCGCGCGCGGCCACCCGGTTCGGCGCGCCGATGGGCGCGTCGCCGATCGTGCCGCTCGCCGAGGTCGCGCACGCCACCGCGAAGTACGCGCAGACCGTCGTGCGAACCGAGGGCACCGTCACCGCCGTGTGCCAGCAGGCCGGCTGCTGGATGGAGATCGCCGACAAGGAGAGCGACGCCCACGTCCGCATGTCGGGCCACAAGTTCCTCGTCCCGAAATCGTCCGCGGGGCGGCACGCCGTCGTCGAGGGGCGCGTGCTCGCGAAGCCCGACGAGGGGGAGTGCGAGGGGGAGGCCGTCGCGGCGACCGGCAAGCCCGTGCGCGTCGAGATCGACGCGACGGGCGTCGAGCTCTTGTAGAGCGCGCGTCAGCCCGTCCGCGCCGGGCGGCCGCGCTCGGCGAGCTCGACCATCGCGCGCCGCACCTCGGCGATGCCGAAGGGCTTCGCGAGCACGAGGAGGTGCTCCTCGTCGGCGAGGCGCTGCAGGTGGTGGTCGTGGTGCGCGCCCGAGCAGAGGACGATGCGCCCCGCGAGATCGGGGCGCGCGCCGCACACGATGCGGTACAGCTCCTCGCCCCCGATGCCGGGCATCACGAAGTCGGTGATGACGAGGTCGAACGTCGCCTCGGACGCCGTCAGCAGCGAGATGGCCGCGGACGCGTCGGCGGTGGTCACGTCCATCTCGCGGCCGAGCACGCGCCCGAGCGCACGCAGGAGCGCCGGCTCGTCGTCGACGAGCAGCACGCGCGGCCGCGCGGGAGGGGTCGAGCTCATGCGGGGGGGCGCGGGCGTGCGCGCCGCGCGAGCGCTCGGCAGGCGCAGCCGCACGGTCGTCCCGGCGCCCACCACCGACTCGATCTCGATCGTGCCGCCGTGCGCGCGCGCGACGTCCGCGGCCATCGGCAAGCCGAGGCCCGTGGCCTCGCCCGCTGGCTTGGTCGAGAAGCCCGGCTCGAACACGCGCGCGAGCAGCTCGGCGGGGATGCCGCACCCGTCGTCGTGCACCTCGACCTCGACGCCGCCCCCCTGCTCGACCGCGCGCACGGTGATGCGACCGCGACCGTCGGTGGCCAGCGCGTGCGTCGCGTTGAGCATGAGGTTGAGCAGCGCCTGCGCGAGCTGCCCCGACCAGCCGCTCACGAGCAGCTCCGAGTCGGGCAGCTGAAGCGAGAGGCGGCCCCGGAGCCGAATCGTCGGGCGCGCCATGCGCGCGACCGCCTCGATCGTCTCGCGCAGATCGAACACCGACGGCGACCCCGGGTCCGCCTTGGGCGAGAAGCTGCCGAGCTGACGCACGACGTCGCGCACGCGGCGCGCGCCGTCGAGGGCGTCGGCGAGGATCGAGCGGGCCTCCGCGGAGCCGTCGAGGTGCTGGTCGAGCACCTCGAGGCTGGCGAGCAAGCAGGCCAGCGGGTTGTTCACCTCGTGCGCGAGGCCGGTGGCGAGCATGCCGACCGCGGCCACGCGCTCGGCGCGCACCAGCTCACCGTCGAGGCGCCCGCGACGCTCGCGCTCCTCCTCGAGGGCGGCGACCTTCTGCTCGAGCTCGGCGTGGAGACCGGCCGCCTCTACGGGTGGTTTGCTCCGTTCCATGGGACTCTTTCCAAAGATACCACCTGCGCATCGGCGCCGCGCGCGTCAACGGGCCAGGGCGCGCGCGACGACCCATCCGAGCGCGCCGAGCAGCCCGAGCGCGACGAGCGCGCCGGCGATCCAGGGCGCGAGGCTGCGGGTCATCGGCACGACGGCGTCGAGCTCCGCGTCGGGCGCGCGAGGGGGCACGACCGGAGCCGCGGGCACCGCCAGCAGATCGGGCTGCGTCGTCGCGACGCCGCGCCCGGGCGCCACGCCCGGGGCAGGAGGCATGAAGCTCGGCGCCTGCGCGCCCGCCTCGGGCGTCGTGGAGCCGAGGTCGACGGCGCGCGCGGTGGTCGCCCGCAGCGGAACGGTGCCGCGGTTGGGGCGCAGGTGCGGGGCGACGGCGCCATCGACGTGGGGCGCGGCGGCGCCCATCCCAGCAGGCGGCGGCGCGTACGCCGGGAGCAGCGGCACCGTGCCCCCTGCTCCGCGCGGATGGACGGCAGGCGCGGGGGAGGTCGGCGCCGACTCGCTCGGGGTCGGGCCGCGCGCGGTGAGGTCGCTCTCGGGCGGAGAGGTGGCGCCGAGGGGGTTGACCGCCTCCTGGAGGGGCGAGGTCGAAGCGCTGGCGAGGTCGGGCACGAAGGGCAGCGGGCGGCGCTCGCCGTCGCGTCCCATCGCGTTCTTCAGCATGCCCCAAAGCTCGCCCACGTCGCGCGGGCGCATGGTGGGGTCGAGGCTGAGCGCGCGCGCGAACACGGCCTCGACCGCGTCGCCCACGAGCAGCCCGAGCGCGCGAGGCGTGGGGCGGCGGTGCGGGTCGAGCGCGCGCATGCCCATCTCGACGGGCGAATCGCCCGGCACCGGCGGCCGGTCGGTGGCGAGCTCGAGCACCACGAGCGCGAACGCGAACACGTCGGTGTGCGGCGCGATGGGGCCGAGGGTGTCGTCGATCTGCTCGGGCGCGCCGTAGCCGGGGGTGAAGGTGCGCACGCCGCCGACCGTCGCGCCGCGGGTGCGCGCGAGCACGTGGTCGCTCACGATCTTCGCGACGCCGAAGTCGAGCAGCTTCAGGCGCGTCGCGCCCCCGGCGCTCGCGACGAAGAGGTTCGACGGGTTCAGATCGCGGTGGACGATGCCCTGCGCGTGCGCGAACGCGATGGCCTCGGCGACCGGGTCGAGCAGCCGCACGACGTCGGCCAGCGGTCGCCCGCGCTCGCCGCGCTCGCGCCGGGCGCGAAGCTCCTCGGCGAGGGTGTGCCCCTCGAGCCACTCGAGCACCATGTAGGGCACGCGCGCTCCCGTCGCGGGCGCGGTGAACGCCCCGGCGGCGATGGCGCGCGCGACGTGCAGGCTCCCCGACGAGAGTCGGTAGTGGATGCGGCTCTCGTCGTGGAAGCGCAGCTCGAACGAGGTCGCGATCGCCGGGTCGAGCCCCGGCTGCAGCTTGAGGCACTTGACCGCGACCGGCTCGTCGAGCCCGACGTGGTGCGCGTGGTAGACGACGCTGAAGCCCCCCTCGCCCACGACGCGATCGACGCGGAACTGCCCATCGAGCACCTGGCCGACGAGCCCGAACGGGTCACGCGTCACCGGCCGAGTCTACACCATCCGAGCCCGAGCCCGCCCGAACCGGCCCGGCGCGCCCCTCAGCGCCCCTGAAATACCGGGCGGCGCTTCTCGGCGAAGGCGCGCAGCGCCTCGACCCTGTCCTCGCTGCGCAGGCACGCGTCGTAGAAGACCTTCTCGAGCTCGAGCCCCTGCGCGAGCGGCACGTCGTACGACGCCTCGATGGCGGCGAGCGCGGCAGCCTGCGCGATCGGCGCGCCGTCGGCGATGGGAGCGAGCCACGCGAGCGTGTCGTCGAGCACGCTCGTGCCCGCGGGCGAGACGCGGTTGACGAGCCCCCAGCGCAGAGCCTCGTCGGCGTCGAGGCGCCGACCGAGCAGGATGAGCTCCTTGGCGCGGGCCTCGCCGACGATGCGCGCGATGCGCTGCGTGCCCCCCGCGCCCGGGATGATGCCGAGCGTCGTCTCGGGCAGCCCGAGGACGGCGCCGGGCGCGGCGACGCGCAGATCGCAGACGAGCGCGAGCTCGAGGCCGCCGCCGAGCGCCACGCCGTTGATGGCCGCGACCACCGGCTTCTTGCTCCGGTCGAGCGAGGCGAGCTCCGAGCGGTAGAGATCGACCTGCACGCGCACGTCGTTCTCGGTCATGCCCTGGCGCTCCTTGAGGTCGGCGCCCGCGCAGAACGCCTTGTCGCCCGCGCCGGTGAGCACGATGGCGCGCACGGAAGCGTCGTCGGCGAGCTCGCGGCCGAGCCGCCCGAGCGCGAGCAGCGTGGCGCGCGAGAGCGCGTTCATGCGCGCCTCGCGGTCGAGGGTGAGCACGGCCACGCGCCCGTGGCGCGTGAGCGAGACGGGGGCGTCGTCGGACATGGCCTCGGCTCTACCACGCCCGAAAGCGCGCGCGTTCACCGCTTCTTGCGGTGGCGGGGCGCGGCCTCGAGCTTCGCGACCGAGGCGGCGAGCGTGGCGTGCTCGCCGCGCAGCTTCTCGAGGGCGTCCTTCACCGCGGTGAGCTCGGCGCGGGGCGTCGTGGCCAGGTCGCGCAGGGCCTCGCGCAGGCGCCGGCGCACGCGCCCGTCGAGCTCGCGGTCCAGGCGCTTGGCGAGCGCGCCGCGGCTGCGCGCGTCGCCGAGGTCGAGCAGCGCGCGCCCGACGTCGACGCGCCGGTGCGGGTCGGCGACGTCGAGCAGCTCCTCGAGGGCCTCGCGCGCGCGCCGATCGGTCGCGAGCTTGGGGAGCGCGACGATCGCGGCGCGGCGCCCGCGGGTGCCGACGCCGTAGCGCGTGCGCGCGACGACGTGGGGCAGCGCGCGGTCGTCGCGCAGCGCGCCGAGGCCGTCGAGCGCTCCGACGCGCACGACGTCGCCCCACGACGCGCGATCGAGCACGTCGACGAGCGTGTCGAGCGCGTGCGACTGGCGCGTGGCGCCGAGCGCGCGCGCCGCCTCGGCCTCGACGAGGTAGCTGGCGTCGGCGAGCGCGAGCGGGGCGATCAGCTCCGCGGCCGCCGGCGAGTGGAAGCTGCCGAGGGCGTGGACGACGGCGCGCCGCACCTTGGGGTGCTTCGTGCGAACGGCGCGCTTCAGCGCCTCGAACGCGGTCGGCGACGCCGACACCGCGAGCGCCTCGGCGGCCTCGGCCCGCACGCCCCAGAACGCCTTCTCGTCGCCGAGCACGCGGCCGAGCGCCTCGAGCGACGGCACGTCGGCGCGCTTGCCGAGCGGAGCCGCGGCCAGCCACCGGCCGCGCGCGGTCGGCGCCGACTCGAGCTGGCGCCGGAGCATGTCGAACGGAGCCTCGACCTTCACGTCGGCCAGCAGCGCGAACGCGGGGTCGACGACGACCCACTGCGGCCGCTCCGGCGAGGGCACCGCGAGCGTGACGCACGCCTCGGAGACGGTGCGGCGCTCGACGCGCACCTTGCCGCCGGCGCCGCCGATCGCGATCTCGAGCGGGAACGTGTACGCGGGGCTCGCGGCGTCGATGGCCTGCGTCTGCTTCACGGTGACGAGCAGCACGCCCGCGTCGTGCTCGATCTTCACGTCGAGCTCGGGGTGGCCCGCGCGCAGCACCCACTGGTCGAAGATGGCCTCGAGGCTGCGCCCCGAGGCGTCCTCGAGCGCGCGCAGGAGATCGCGCGTCTCGACGACGCCGCGCGCGTGACGCTCGAGGTAGGTGCGCACGCCCGCCCAGAAGGTGGCGTCGCCGAGCTCGCGCCGCAGCATGTGCAGCACGAGCCCTCCCTTCTCGTAGAGGTGCCGGTCGAACAGATCGATCGGCGCCTCGTAGTCGCTGCACACGATGGGGCGCGCGTAGCGCGACCCCGACTCGGCCACATACGCCTCGAGGTCGGTCTTGAGCCCGTACTCGTACTCGTCGAGGCCATGGTGGGCCTCGCGATCGAGGTGCTCGAAGAACGTGGCGAACCCCTCGTTGAGCCACGCGTGCGACCAGTCGCGGCAGGTCACGTAGTCGCCGAACCACTGGTGCGCGAGCTCGTGCGCGACGAGATCGTCGCTCGTGATGTCGAGCGCAGCCTTCTCGTCGAGCAGCACGTGCTCGTACATCGTCGTGGCCGACGTGTTCTCCATGCCGCCGAAGATGAAGTCCGACACGGCGACCTGCGCGTACTTGTTCCAGGGGTACGCGACGCCGGTGAGCCTGCCGAACAGCTCGATCATCGCCGGCGTGCGGCCGAACGCCCGCTGCCCGTCGGCCTCGCGCCCCGCGGGCACGAGGTAGGTGACCGGCACCCCCGCCGCCTCGCCGCCGTCGAGCGTCACGAGCTCGCCCGC
>CAITLX010000697.1 GCA_903893335.1 uncultured delta proteobacterium
CCGGTGCTCGCCCAGTGCCCCGTGCCGTCGCAGAGCAGCGTCGTCTTCTTCGCGTGCCCGGCGCAAGCGAGGTCGCCAGGCTGCGCGCAGGCCTGACCGAGCACGCCGAGTCCCGGGACGGTTGGCCCTGCGTCCGCGTCGATCGCGGAATCGGCCAACGCGTCGCCGGCCCCTACGTCGGACACGTCCGCGCCGCCGTCGGCGTCGATGGTTGCGTCGGCGTCTGCCTCGACGCTCGCGTCCACGCTCGCGTCGGCGTCCACGCTCGCATCGACGTCGCCGCCGGCGTCCCCGCTCGCGTCGGCCTGCGCCTCGGCCGCGCCGTCGCCGCTCTCGACGCTCGTGTCCGACGCTGCGTCGGCCGACGGCGGGCTCACGTCGCCGAGGGGATAGTCGAAGACCGCGACGCAGCCCAAGACGCTCGCGAACACGGCAGCGCTCGCCACGAGCGCAGCGGCGAGGGGGTGCGACTTTCGCATGACGCAGACGCTATCCCATGCGCCCGCCGGGCGCGACGACGCAGGCTGCCCTCTCCCCTCGCCCACCGATTGCGCCGGGACGACCCCGGCCCCACATTGGGGTTGTTCCCCGCAGCGAGAGAGAGGCGTCACCATGGTCGAACCGACGGGCGCTCCGACGACGGCAGGTGGCGCGCCCTGCGCCTCGGCCGACTCCTGGCGCGAGGCGGTCGAGCGCTTCGTCCCCTCCAGGCTCCTGCGCCTCATCGGCGTCGGCGATGTGACGGCGGCCACCCTCGGCGCCCACGCCGAGACGCGCGCGACGGTCGTGTTCGCCGACGTGCGCAACTTCACGCGCATCAGCGAGAGCCAGGAGAGCGCCGAGACGTTCGCGATGCTCAACGAGGTCTTCGCGGCCCTCGAGCGGTCGATCGCCGTGCACCGGGGCGTCGTGGACAAGTTCCTCGGCGACGGCGTGATGATGCTCTTCCGAGAGCCTGGCGACGCCGTCGCGGCCGCGGTCGCCATCGTGCGCGATCTGCGGGCCTTCAACGTGGGTCGCGCCCAGCGCGGGGCGCCAGCCATCTCGATGGGCATCGGCGTCAACACCGGGATCGTGTCGGTCGGGGTCGTCGGCACCTCGGAGCGGCGCGAGACGACGGTCATCGGCGACGCGGTGAACGTGGCCGCGCGCGTGCAAGGCCTGACGCGCGTCATCGGGTGCGACGTGCTCATCGACGAGGCGACGCACCTGCACCTCGGCGACGCCGCGCTCGCGGGGTGTCGCTTCGCCGACCGACTCATGGTCAAGGGGCGGATGCGCCCGGTCAGCGTCTACGAGGCGTTCGACGGCGACGTCGCCGCCCTGCGCGAGGCGAAGGCCGCGTCGGCGGCGCGCTTCAACCACGCGACGGCGCTCTTCCACCTCGGCCGCACCGCGGACGCGCGCGCGCTGTTCGAGGCGTGCCTCGCGCTCGCCCCGGACGACGCGGGGGCCGCGTACTACCTGCGCCGCATCGACGCGCGGCTAGCGCCGAAGGCGCTCGAGGTCGCCGGCATCGAGGGGGGCGACGGCGCGTTCCGCTGGCTGCCCGACTACGACACGGGCCACCCGCGGGTGGACGCCGATCACCACGCGCTCGTCGCCATCTACGAGCGGCTGCGCGGCGCCGTCTCGGGGCGCGACCGCGCCGAGATCGAGGGCGTGCTGCGCGCGCTCGATGCCTACGCCCGCGATCACTTCGCGATGGAAGAGGGGCTGATGCGCGACGTCGGCTACCCGCTCGTCACCGAGCACCTCGAGGAGCACGCGCTCTACCTCGCCCGGCTCGCGAGGCTCGAGACGCGCCTGCTCGACCCGCGCATCGACGTGGACGTGCTGCACTTCGACATCGAGCTCTTCCTGCAAGACTGGCTGGTCGCGCACTCGACCAAGCTCGACAAGCACTTCGTCGTGTACGCCGCCGCGCGCGCCCG
>CAITLX010000698.1 GCA_903893335.1 uncultured delta proteobacterium
CGGTGCTGTACCCGAGCTACCCCGGCGGCATGGCGGGGCAGAAGGCTGCTTGCGAGGCCACCGCGACGGCGGAGGCCACGGCGGTCTGGACCGACGGCTGAGCCTTCGCGTGGGGCGCGGACGCCCGGCGGCCCTCGCGGCTGCGGGTGGTAGGCTGGGGTCGTGCGTGTCTCGTTCGGGCTCGTCCTCGCCGCCCTCGTGGGCGCTTGCGGCAGCGTCGTCGCGGACGGCCCCGCGCCGGAGGGTGGCGCGCTCGACGCGGGCCCGACGGATGACGCAGCGTTCCGTGACGCGACGGGCGACGTCGCCGACGACGCACGCCGCGACGCGCCCGCGGTCGATTCCGGGGCGTGCGCAGACGTCGTGCAGGCGCTCTCGGCCGAGTACGGAGGCGTGAAGTCGTGCACGACGACCGTGCGGCTCTCGTACACCTCGCTCGAGCTGCTCGGCTTCAGCGTCGCGTGCGGGCCCTACGCGGGGAGCACCGAGGCCTCGGCGGCGACCACGTCGCAGGCTGCCACCGGCTTCGGCGCAGGAGCGCGGCAGATCGCAGGCGCGCAGCCGACCGACGAGTGGCTCTTCGTGCAAGACCCAGGCGATTTCGGCGGCATCGGTGCGGTCGCCGTCCGCACCGGGCTCGCCGTGTTCGGCGGCAGCGTGGTGTGGAACGGCGCGGGCGACCTCACCTACCCGGCGAGCTGGAGGCCAGCCTCGGAGCTCGGCGTCGGCTGCGGCGTCGCCACCTCCGTCCACCTCCCGCCGCTGCGGGCGTTCGCGCTCGAGGGCGAGACGCTGCCCGCTCCCCCCGCTGCCGAGCAGGCGCTCGCGACCGTCTGGGCGACTGCGGTGCCTGACGCGCTCGGCCCCGTCAGCTACGTCTTCGACGCCGTCGCGCTCGCGTACCCGCGCACCGTCGGCGCGTTCGACCCGAGCACGGCCGAGTGGATCGTCATGGTCAACTCCGGATGGCTGGAGTAGCCCGCGCACCATGACGCTGCTCGATCTCCGCGAGGCGCCGCTGTCGGTCGACGAGGCGCTCGACGCCGTCCGCCACCCGGGCGCGGGCGGCGTGGCCCTGTTCGTCGGGGCCGTGCGCGACGAGAACGACGGCCACGCGGTCACGCACCTCGAGTACGAGGCGCACGCGCCGATGGCCGCGCGCGAGCTTCGCGCGATCGCCGACGAGATCGCCGCCGAGGTGCCCGGCGTGCGCCTCGCCGCGGTGCACCGCGTCGGCACGCTCGCGGTCGGCGAGGTCGCGATCGTGTGCGCGGCCAGCGCGCCGCACCGGGCCGAGGCGTTCCGCGCGTGCCGCGAGCTGGTCGATCGCATCAAGGCGCGACTGCCCGTCTGGAAGCGCGAGCATGGCCCCGACGGTCCGTACTGGGTGGGCTGGCGCGACGCGCGCTGCGACGGAGACGAGCACGGCGCCGCAGAGGGCGAGGCGCACGAGCATGGCGGCTAGCGTCCGCGTGCTCGCATTCGCCGGCGCGCGCGAGGTGCTCGGCTGCTCCGAGCTGGAGTTCGAGCTCGCCGCTCCGCTCACCGCCCGCGCGCTGCTCGCGCGCATCGTCGAGCGCTTCCCCCGGCTCGCCCCCTACGCCTCGTCGCTGCGCCTCGCGGTCAACGATCGCTACGCGGGGTGGGACGAGGTGGTGCGGCCGGGCGACGAGGTCGCCATCCTCCCGCCCGTCGCGGGGGGCTGAGCCCCACGCTCAGAGGTCGGCGAGCGCGAGCACCTCGACCTCGGCGCCTGCCTCGTAGCCCTCGCACTCGGCCGGTACGACGACGAGGCAGTTGGCCCACGCCATGCTGGTCGGAGCGCCCGAGGCCTGGTTGGCGAGCGGCG
The DNA here is from genome assembly GCA_903893335.1 of uncultured delta proteobacterium. Classification (GTDB taxonomy): domain Bacteria; phylum Myxococcota_A; class Polyangia; order Polyangiales; family Polyangiaceae; genus CAITLX01. Next base: position 1,850 of record CAITLX010000698.1, read on the forward strand.
TCACGAGCGTGCCGTCCCACGACGCGCGCAGGAACCCCTGGCGCCCGGGGCCGTGGCGCAGCGCCACCGAGAGGCGCGCGTGGCGGCGCGGCGCGACGGGCGCCACGTCCCCCTGCATGGCGCGCAGCAGCGGGGCGCCGAACAGCGCGAAGGTGAGCTGCGCCGCGACCGGGTTGCCCGGCAGCCCGAGCACGCGCCGCGCGCCGCGTCGCCCGAACGCGAGCGGCTTGCCCGGCTTGATGCGCACCTTCCAGAAGTCGAGCGCGACCCCGGCGGCCTCGAGCGCGGGGCGCACGAAGTCGTGATCGCCGACGCTCACGCCGCCGACGGTGAGCACCAGGTCGCTGCTCTCGAGCGCGTCGCCGAGGGCCGCGTCCACGTCGGTGCGGCGATCGCGCGCGAAGGGCGCGAGGCGCGGCAGCCCGCCGACGAGCGCGACCATCGCCGCGAGCGCGGGGCCGTTGGCGTCGGGGATGCTGCCGGCACGAGCGGGCGCTCCCGGCGCGCGAAGCTCGTCGCCCGTGCACACGATGGTGACGAGCGGTCGCCGCGCGACCACGAGATCGGCGCAGTCGAGGGCTGCGGCGAGGCCGAGCTGCCCCGGTCCGAGGCGGGTGCCCGCCGCGAGGCCGACGGCACCGACGGCGAGGTCCTCGCCCGCGCGCCGCACGTGATCGCCCGGGCGCGGGCGCTCGCGGAAGCGCGCGGTCGCGCCGTCGCGCTCGACGCTCTCCTGCATGACGACGGCGTCGGCCCCCTCGGGGAGCTGCGCGCCGGTGAACACGCGGCACGCGGCTCCGGGCGCGAGCGGAGGCGCCTCGCCCCCCGTCTGGCTCTCGCCGCGCACCGGCAGCGACCAGGGGCCCTCGCCGGTGAAGCCGGCGACCGCGACCGCATAGCCGTCCATCGCGCTGTGGTCGAACGCGGGCAGAGGAGCGCGAGCCGAGACCGGCACGCGCAGCACGCGCCCGAGCGCCGCGCAGAGGCCGACGCGCTCGTCGCCGGTCGGGGCCACGTCGGAGAGGACGCGCGCGAGCGCTTCGTCGGCCGAGATCATGCGGCGACGTATGCCCCCCACGTCCCGCGGTCGCAAGGCAGCATTGGCTCGCGCCCTCTCCGACGCCGCCGGACATTTCGCCCCCAGCCGAGGGGCACCCCGCCCCTTTGACAAGCGCCGCGGCGCCGGTACTAGTGCTCCAATGGTTCGTTCTGTCCGCGCACTCCGCATCTTCGTCGCACGCTCGAGCGCTCGCCGCACCCACGCGCTGCTCGCCGTCGCCGCCCTCGTCGCCGCTGGCTGCGGCCGGACGGCGGCGCTCGACGACGGGTTGCTCTTCGACGGCGGAGTCGACGACGCGAGCCTCGACGTCTCGACCGACGGGGGCGACGCGGCAGCCGACGCGGTCGCGGATGCCGCGGAGGACGCCGATGGCGCACACGACGCCTACGCCGATGTCGACGCCGACGCGGATGCGGCCGACGCGTCCGATGCGTCCGACGCGCAAGCCGATGCGTGTACGACGGGCACCGTCTGCGGGGCCGCCTGCGTCGATCTCGCCTCCGACCCGGCCAATTGCGGCCGCTGCGCCAACGCCTGTCCCCCGAACCGCGTCTGCTCGCAGGGCGCGTGTCGCCGCAGCTGCGCGCCGGGGCTGCTCGACTGCAACGCGGCCTGCGTCGACACGCAAGCCGACGCGCAGAACTGCGGCGCCTGCGGCGCGGCGTGCGCTGCCGGGGGCACGTGCAGCGGCGGTGCGTGCGCCTGCACGACCGGCGCCAAGCCGCTCGCGTGCGGCGGCGTCTGCGTCGACCTCGCCGCCGACCCCGCGAACTGCGGGGGGTGTGGCATCGCGTGCGCAGCCGGGCAGCTCTGCTCGTCGGGCGCCTGCACCTCGACGTGCGCGACGGGGCTGACCGCGTGCAACGGCACCTGCGTGGACTTCGCGACCGACGGCGCCAACTGCGGCGCGTGCGGCGCGGCGTGCGCCGGAGCGACGACGTGCCTCGCGGGCAAGTGCGGCTGCACCGGCGGGCGCACCGCCTGCGGCGCGGCGTGCATCGACACCACGGCCGACCCGAAGAACTGCGGAGCGTGCGGCCTCGCGTGCCCGGCGGGCGAGGCCTGCTCGGCCGGCGTCTGCGCGGCGACCTGCGCGGGTGGGCTCACGGCGTGCGGCGGCGCGTGCGTCGACGTGTCGGCCGACAGCGCCAATTGCGGCACCTGCGGCTCGACCTGCACGGGAGGCACCACCTGCCAGGCCGGCGCTTGCGCCTGCTACGGCGGCGGGACGCGCTGCTCGGGCGTCTGCACCGCGGTGCAGAGCGACCCCTCCAACTGCGGCGGCTGCGGCGTCGCGTGCGCAGCCGGGCAGGTCTGCTCGCTGGGCGCTTGCACGACGACGTGCGCGGCGGGGCTCACGTCGTGTGGCGGCGCGTGCGTCGATCTCGCGAGCGACCCGTTCGACTGCGGCAAGTGCGGCGTCACGTGCGGCGTCGGCGCGAGCTGCCTCGGGGGCGGGTGCGCGTGCTCGGCCGGCCTCTCGACCTGCGGCGCCGCGTGCGTGGACACGCAGACCGACCGCGGCAACTGCGGCGCGTGCGGCACGGCCTGCCCGCGCGGCACCACCTGCCAGGCGGGCGCGTGCACCGCCGGGTGCGCCGCGGGCCAGACGGCCTGCGGCAACCGCTGCAGCAACCTCGCGACCGACACGCGCAACTGCGGCGCGTGCGGCAACCAGTGCCCCCTGCTCGCGGCGTGCACCGCGGGCGCGTGCGCGTGCCCGGCGGGCGAGACCGACTGCGGTCAGGCGTGCGCCAACCTCCAGTCGAGCGGCCAGAACTGCGGCGCGTGCGGCAACCGCTGCCCGCCCGGCGAGGTGTGCAGCGAGGGCGCTTGCGCGACGACCTGCGCGGCCGGGCTCGCGCGGTGCGGCGCGTCGTGCGCCGACCTGCAGACGAGCAAGATCAACTGCGGCTTCTGCTCGCAGGTCTGCGGCGGCAACCTCGTCTGTCAGGCGGGCCAGTGCGCGTGCCCGGCGGGCATGGCCAACTGCGCGGGCGTCTGCACCGACGTCGCGACGAGCAACCAGAACTGCGGAAGCTGCGGCACGACGTGCGGCGGCGGAACCCGCTGCCAGTCGGGCGCCTGCCGCTGACGCCGGCGTGAGAGGGGGCGCGGCGGCCCCGGCGCCGCTCGCGCCTCGGCACACCTCGACGAGGTGGAGCTCGGAACATCTCGAAGAGGTCGAGCTCAGTACGTCTCGACGCGGCGGAGCTCAGTACATCTCGACGACGTGGATCGAGAGGTCGAAGTCCGCGTACGCGTCGCCGACGTGCAGCGTCTGGTCGGCGAGCGTGACCACGCCGCCGAACTTCGCCAGCTCGCGGTTGGGCGTGAACAGCAGCGCCTCGGCGACGTTCCAGCGCGGGAAGAGGTCGGCCTCGACGAGCGTCGCGTCGAGGCGAAGCGACGTCTGCTCGTCGAACACCGGCCCCGCGAAGAGCACGAGCTTCGGCTCGGCCGTCGCGCCAGCCGCCTGCACGCGCAGCTCGGGTGAGCGGTACGCGATCTGGTCGTCCTGCACGAGCGACGTCTTGCCGAACGCGGGCACCGTGTACGGGTCGTAGCGGACCTGCGTCTCGACCACGAGCTCGGCGGGTGAGGAGCCCTGCTCGTCGACGTGGTCGGGGATCGAGAACTCGCGGTCCTGGTGGAGCGTGACCGACTCGAGCGTCACGACGACCTTGCGCCGGTGAAACAGCCCCGCCGCCGCGAGGGTGCGGAAGGCCTCGCCGGTCGAGACCTCCATGTGCCCGAGGTGCTCGAACGAGTGCGTCGCCGACATGACCTCGCCCGACTTCGTGACGACCGAGCCTGCGGGCGACTGGGCGTGGAAGTACTCGTCGAGCGTGTACATGATGCCGTCGTTGGGCTCGTTGCCGGGGTTGTTGAGGTCGAGCAGCTGGATGTTGACGGCCTGCGGGATCTTCGGGTCGGTGCCGGCGACGTGGTGCACGAGCACGCCGCCGAGCAGCGGGTTGTTGCCCTCGTACAGCTTGTGGTCCCACGCCGCGGCGGTCGCCTGCACGTAGTCGGGGTTCATCGCCGCGAAGTCGTCGACCGCGAGGCCGATGAGGCCCGCGGCCTGCTGGATCGCCGGGTTGTCGTAGAGGCGCGCGAGGCGCGCGCCCGCGAGCACGCCCGCCGAGGTGACCCAGCGCACGATGCGCCCGTCGGAGGCGAGGTGCTCGAGGTCGTTCTCGATGACGTAGCGCGAGATGAGGCAGCCCATCGAGTGGCAGGCGAGGTTGACGTGCGTCGCGCCCGTCGTCGCGAGCCTCTCGCGGATGAACTTCGCCACGACCCGCGCGTAGCGCGGCAAGCCGGTGGGCCCGCCGAGGTAGGGGTACTGCTCGATCTCGGCGACGTCGGCTGCGCTGAGGAACGCAGCGGGCGTCGCGCCGTAGTACTCGACGGCGATGAGCTGGTTGGGCGCGGTCGGGGAGACGTCGCCGCAGGGGCGCGCGATGCCGAAGTCGTGCGTGATGTTGCCGAGATCGCCGCACCCCTTCACGCCGCCGTAGACGACCGTCTTGAGCTTGTCGGCCGTGTTGTTCGTGAAGCCGTGCACCCACACGGTGATGGTCGACGGGTCGTCGTACGCCTTCTGGCCGGTGACGGTGGGGGGCGAGGCGCAATCGGCAGGGCAGGTCGTCGGCGTCTCGCACCCGCCGCACGCGCCGTCGCCGCAGCCGTCCCAGCGGTGCGGATCGACCAGCGGCGCGATGCACTGGCCGAGGATGCAGAGGCCGCTCGGGCAGCTCCCCGCGTCGGCGGGGTCGCACAGGTAATCGAAGGTCGGCGGGTCGCACGACGAGCCGTCGCCCTCGGCGGGCGCGTCGTGCGCGGCGTCGAGCGAGGCCTCGGCGGGCGCGTCCTGCGAGACGTCGGGCGCGCCCGCGTCTGCGTCGGCGATCGAGGCGTCCCCCTCGGTGGCTGCGTCGCCGGGCGCGCCGGCGTCGTCGAGCGCGTCGTTCGCGTCGTCGCCGCCGCAGCCGCTCGCGAGCGCCACCAGCCACGCGACGGCCGGAGCCAGCCGCACCCCCGACCTGCCGATCGACCCCATGCGCGCCATCGTACACCTGGCGCCGGTCGGGTAGCCTGCCCGATCGTGGCCCGGATCGAGCGTCGCTTCACCCTGTACCGCGACGCGCATTTTCACGCGGCGTTCCCCTCCTTGGCGCGGCTCGCGGACGGCTCGGTGCTCTGCGCGTTTCGCCGCGCGCGCGACCCGCGCTGGCTGCTGGGCGACGGCGTGCGCGCGCACGCCGACGCGAGCGCGTCGCACTGGGAGCCGCGCTCGCACCTCGCCACGCTCGCGCTCGACGCAGCGGGCCAGCCCTCGGGCCCGCTCAGCGTCGTGCCCGGCGACCCCGAGGCCGCCGCGCAGGACGCGTCGCTGCTGGTCACCTCGCGCGGCGCGATCGTGCTCGCGTCGTTCGGCTGGTACCCGCTCGTGTCGGGCTCGACGATGCTCGCGCTGCCGGCGCACGCGGCGCCGACCCTCGCGGGCGACGAGGCGGCGGTGCTCGCGCACACGGTGACGTACCTCGCGTGGGGCGTGTACGCGCAGCGCAGCGTCGACGGCGGCGCGCGCTGGTCGGAGCCGGCGTACGTGCCGGCGGTGCCCGGCGCGGCCGACCTCGTGCCGGGCAAGCGCGCGTGCCTCGGCCTCGGCGCGCGCGGCGCGCTCGTCGAGCGCGAGGGGGAGATCCTGCTCGCGACGTACGGCGCGCGCGTGGCCGGCGGCGCGCCCTCGTCGCACCTCTACGCGTCGGGCGACGACGGCGTGAGCTTCGCGTACCGCGCACCGATCGCCGCAGACGCGCGCGTGTCGCTGCTCGAGCCCTCGCTGCTCGCGGGCGGCGCGGGCGTCGTGACCGCGTGGATGCGCACGACGGGCCTCGACGACCGCGTGGCCACGGCCGAGTCGCGCGACGGCGGACGCACCTTCGCGCCGTTTCGCGCGCGCGAGCTTCGCGGCCACCCGACCCACGCGCTGCGCCTCGCCGATGGGCGCGTGGCGCTCACCGTGGGGCGCCGAAGGGCGCCGTTCGGCGTCGCGCTGCGCTTGGTCGCGGGCGATCTGTCGGACGTGGACGAGGCGCCGGACGTCATCGTCGCCGACGACGCCCCCTCGGCCGACTGCGGCTACCCCTGGGCGGTCGAGCTCGAGCCGGGCCGCGTGCTGGTCGCCTGGTACGCGGCCGACGCGTCGGCCGTGCGCGGCATCGAGGCGGCGACCGTCGCGCTCTAGCCCGCGTTCACGCGCTCGGCAGGCCCGTGATGCGCAGCCCCGCGCCGGCGCTCTTGTACTTGCGGTTGAGGAAGAGCAGCACCGGCGTCAGCGACTCGAGCGCGATCGCGTTGGCGAGCGGGCCGGCCTCGAGCCCCCGCATGCCGAGCGCGGCGACGAGCTCGACGACGCGCGCGCGGGCGGCCTCGTCGTCCGAGCAGACGAGCACGTCGCAGTCGACCGCGTGATCGGCGTCGGCCAGGTGCGCCGCGCCCACGTGGTGGAACGCCGCGACCACCGACGTGCCCGGCCCGACGATGGCCTGCGCCTCGAGCGCGGCGGCCTGCCCCGCGGGCAGCGTCACGCGCGTCACCTTCGGCGGCACGAGCGGGACGGTGATGTCGACGAGCACCTTGCCCGCGAGGCGCGGCGCGAGCGCGGCGAGCGTCGCGGCGTGCGCCGAGTAGGGCACGCTGAGCACGACGAGGTCGGCCTGCTCGACGGCCCACTCGTTCGAGCCGCCGCGCACGCGCCCCGCGCCGGCGATCGCCGCTGCCGTCTCCTCGGCCCGCGCGGCGTCGCGCGACCCGACGAACACCTCGAGCCCGGCGCGCGCCCAGCGCTGCGCGAGCCCGCGCCCCTCTTTGCCCGTGCCGCCGACGATCGCCACCTTCATGCGGGCGCAAGCTAGCAGATGCGCGCGGCGTCGGACCCGCGCGCCGGGGGCCCCGACCGGACGACGGAGAGTCGTGTCGCGTGGCCGCCCGCCGGTGGACGCATCGCGCGCGACGCGTTATCGCCGGGCGACCGTGCCCACCGACGCAGAGGCCCAATCCGTGCGCTGTGCAGGCGCGCTCGACGTCCGAGCGGTGCCGGGCGTGCCCGTGGTCCGCCCGGGCGACGACGTCGGCGCGCTCGTCGGCGAGGCGCTGGCGCGCGCGGGAATGGCGCTGGTCGACCACGACGTCGTCGTCGTGCCCTCGAAGGTGCTCTCGCGCGCCGAGGGGCGCTTCCGCGATCTCGCCGCCGTGGTGCCCTCCGAGCGCGCCCGCGCGCTGGCCGCGCAGACGGGCAAGGACGCCGCGCTCGTCGAGCTCGTGCTCGAGGAGTCGAGCGCCGTCTCGCGCGCGGCGCCGGGCGTGCTGGTCGTGCGCCACCGGCTCGGCTTCGTCGCCGCGCACGCGAGCATCGACGCGAGCAACGCCGAGCCGCTCGATCCGCCCCCCGGCACCGGCCCCTGGGTGCTGCTGCTCCCGCTCGACCCCGACGCGTCGGCCGAGCGCCTGCGCGCCGCGCTCTCGGCGCGGTTCGGCGCGGCCATCGGCGTCGTCGTCAGCGACTCGCTCGGCAGGCCCTTTCGCCTCGGTACGGTCGGCGCGGCGCTCGGCCTCGCGGGGCTGCCCGCGCTCTGGGACCGCCGCGGAGACCGCGATCTGTTCGGCCGCGTGCTCGAGCAGACGGTGACCGGCCTCGCCGACCAGGTGGCCGCCGCGGCCGACCTCGTGCTCGGCCAGGCCGACGAGGGCTACGCCGCGGCGGTCGTGCGCGGCCTGCGCTTCCGCCCCGGTCAGCACGCGGCGAGCGAGCTTCTGCGCCGCGCCGATCAGGACCTTTACGCATGAGCGTCGACGCCGATCAGGACCTCTACGCATGAGCGTCGTCGCCGATCAGGACCTCCACGCATGAGCTTCGCGCACGCGCGCGTCGTCGCGCTCTCGGGCGGCGTCGGAGGAGCGAGGCTGCTCTACGGGCTCTCGCGCGTGCTCGCGCCCGAGCGGCTCGCGTGCGTCGTCAACACGGGCGACGACCTCGTGCACTGGGGGCTGCACGTCAGCCCCGACGTCGACACCGTGCTCTACACCCTGGGCGACGTCGGCGACGAGGCGCGCGGCTGGGGGCTCGCTGGCGAGACGTTCCGCGCGCTCGCGATGATGCGCCGCTACGGCGGCGACGACTGGTTCGCCCTCGGCGACGGCGACCTCGCCACGCACCTGGTGCGCACCGAGGCGCTCGGGCGCGGCGAGTCGCTCACGCGCGTGACGGCGCGGCTCGCGCGCGGGCTCGGCATCGGCGCGCGCATCCTGCCGATGGCCGACGCGCCGTGCCGCACGATGATCGCGACCGACGAGGGCGCGCTGCCGTTTCAGCGCTGGTTCGTCGCGCGGCGCGCCGAGCCCCGTGTCCGCGGGGTGTCTTTCGAGGGCGACGCGCCCGCGACCCCCGAGGTGCTCGCCGCGCTCGCCGAGGCGGACCTCGTCGTCATCGGCCCGTCCAACCCTTACGTGTCGATCGACCCGATCCTGACGCGCCCCGGCGTGCGCGAGGCGCTCGCGGGCAAGCTCGTGGTGGCCGTGAGCCCCATCGTCGGCGGCAAGGCGGTCAAGGGGCCGCTCGCCACGATGATCCCCGATCTCGTCGGCCTCGCGCCCGGCCCCGACGCGATCGTGCGCCACTACGCGGGCCTGCTCGGCGGCATCGTCGTCGAGCACGGCGACGAGGGGGAGGTGACGGGCTGCGCCGTGCACGCGGCGCGCACCGTCATGGGCGACCGCGACGGCAGCGTCCGGCTCGCGCGCGAGGTGCTCGCGTTCGCGGAGACGCTCGCGTGAGGCGCGGCCCCACCTGCGTCGTCGTGCCCGCCAAGGGCTTCGCGCGCGCCAAGAGCCGCCTCGCGCCAGCGCTCGACGCCGAGGCACGCGCCGCCGTCGCGCGCGCGCTGCTCGCGTCGGTGCTCGCCGCCGTCGAGGGGTGCAGCGCGATCGACGCCATCCTCGTCGCGACCGACGACGACGAGGTCGCGGCGAGCGTCGGGCCGCGCGTGCGCGTCGCGCGCGACCCCGGGCCCTCGACGCTCGGCGCGGTGGTCGACCACGCCCTCGCCCACGCGGCTCGGCTCGGCGCCCAGCGGGCCATCGTGCTCATGGGCGATCTGCCGGCCATCACCCGCGCCGACGTCGCCGCGCTCGCCGACGCGCTCGACGCCGCCGACGTGGTCGTCGCCCCCGACGGCTCGGGCGACCGCACCAACGCGCTCGGCCTCGCGCTGCCGGCTCGCTTCGTCACGCAGTTCGGCGCGACCGACAGCCTGCACCGTCACCTCGCCGAGGCGCGCGCCGCGGGCCTCACCGTGGCGAGGGTCGCGCGCCCCGCGCTCGCGTTCGACGTCGACCTGCCGGCCGACCTGGCGCGCTGGCGCTCGGGCACGCCCGCCGTGTGACGTTTCGCCCCGCCGCGTTCGCGCGACTTTCCCTGAAGCCCGGCGGGGTCTACACTCGCTGGGCGCCTCTCGCGCGCCCTCAGGAGCATCGTCGTGAAGAAGCTTGCTTTCGTGCTCGCACCGGTCCTCTTTGCCTGCGGCAACGCGGGTGGGGCCGATGGCAGCGACGTGGCCACGGCGTGCAGCACGGGGGCGATTCGCGCGTGCAAGTGCAGCAACGGCGCGTCGAGCACGCAGTCGTGCGCACCCGACGGCAGCCGGTGGCAGGCGTGCAAGTGCTCGCTGCTCAACGACGCGGGCGCCGACGTCGCGCACGACGGCCCGCTCTCGTGCGGCGACCACTTCTGCGATCCGGGCGAGACGTGCACCGAGTGCCCGATCGACTGCGGCCAGTGCGCCGAGTGCAACCTCGCGCCGGGCTGCACCGGCGCCTTCGCAGTCCCCACGCAGTCGACGGCGCTCGGCTCGTTCGACAACGCGGGGCGCACCATCTACTCGTGCGGCGACGCGCTCGGCACCCCCGCCGCCCAGACGTCCTGCGCCGACCCGCAGCTGAAGATCCGCGTCAGCGACCTCGCCATCCACGGCGCCGGTCAGGACACCGTCGAGCTGTTCTGCATCATCAGCGCCGACGACGGCCAGTCGAGCGAGCTGGTGGTCACCCCCAAGGCCGCGGGCGTCTCGGACGGCCAGTCGCTCCCGCTCAGCCAGGGCTCCGGCATGTTCTGGGGCCAGGACGCCGGCAAGGTGAAGCTCACGCAGTTCAACGTCACCATCCAGTACAACTGCTACGAGCTCACGCAGCCGAGCCAGTGGTCGTCGATCCTCAGCACCATCGGCGGCGCCGCGGGCGCCATCGGCTCGGTGCCCGGCAACCCCTACGGCTGGGCGTTCGGGCTCGGCGGCATCGCCGCGCAGGCCGCCGCCGCGGCCGTCAGCAACACGACCGGCACCGAGCTTCGCCTGAGCGTCCAGCAGACCATCAGCAAGGACGCCTTCCTCGACATGACCAACGCCCGCACCTGGTCGATCCGCCAGTCGGGCAAGGTCAAGACGAACAACACCTGCGTCCCCATCTTCGGCGAGGACTGCCTGAACACCTGGGACTGGGAGCTGCACGTGCAGGCCTGGGGCTGCGCCGACCCGCGTCCGGGCGGCACCCCCGCGCATTGATCACGCCTCCGGCGGGGCGAGGCTCCGACGCATTGATCACGCCTCCGGCGGGGCTCCTCTCGGTCGTCGCCACGCCCATCGGCCGGCTCGACGACATCACGCTGCGCGCGATCGAGGTCCTGCGCGGCGCCGACCGCGTCGTGGCCGAGGACACGCGCCGCACCCGCGCGCTGCTCTCGCACCTGGGCATCTCGGGCAAGCCGCTCGAGGCGGTCGAGGCGCACGCCGACGACGCGCGCATCGGCCGCGTCGTCGCGCGGCTCGTCGAGGGCGAGAAGGTCGCCCTGGTGACCGACGCCGGCTCGCCGGCGGTGAGCGACCCGGGCGCGGCGCTCGTGCGCGCGGCGGTCGCGGCGGGCGTGCGCGTCGAGCCCGTCCCGGGGCCCTCGGCGGTGACTGCGGCGCTCTCGGTCGCGGCCTTCGGGGGGGCGGGCTTCCGCTTCTTCGGGTTCCTGCCGCGCTCGGGGGGCGCCCGGCGCGACGCGCTCGAGCGCGTCTGCGCGACCGAGGAGCCCGCGGTGCTCTTCGAGGCCCCCTCGCGGATGGCCGAATCTCTCAACGAGCTCGCGGCCTTGCAGCCCGAGCGCCCCGTCGTCGTCGCGCGCGAGCTGACCAAGCTGCACGAGGAGATCGTGCGCGGCACGCTCGCCGAGGTCGCTGCCGAGCCGCGCGAGTGGATCGGCGAGATCACCGTCGTGCTCGGGCCGCACGCTGCGGTGACCGAGGCCCCCTCCGACGAGGCCATCGAGGCGCGCATCGACGCCGAGCTGGGGCGCGGGGCGCACGCGCGCGAGGCGGCCGACCGGGTGGCGGCCTGGTCGGGCCTCGCGAGGCGCGAGATCTACGCGCGCGTCGTGGCCCGCCGCACCCGCGGTTGACCCTCCCCGCGGCTTGACCGGGGTGCCCCCGGCGTCTAGCCTCTCGGCCCCCCACGTTTCGCCCGGGGGTCAGGCGAGGCGCCGCGGACGAGGAGTGCGTTCCATGGCCACGAAGATTGCGATCAACGGGTTCGGCCGCATCGGCCGCTGCATTCTGCGCGCTCTCATCGAGCGCGGCGTGACCGACCTCGAGGTCGTCGCCATCAACGATCTGACCGACCCCAAGACGCTCGCCCACCTGCTCAAGTACGACAGCGTCCACCGCACGTTCAAGGCGGCCACCGTCTCGCACGCCGAGGGGGCCATCGTCGTCGGCGGCAAGAGCATCCAGGTGCTCGCCGTCAAGGACCCGAAGGAGCTGCCGTGGAAGCAGCTCGGCGTCGACATCGTGCTCGAGTGCACCGGCCTCTTCACCGACAAGGAGAAGGCCAAGGCGCACCTCGAGGCGGGCGCCAAGAAGGTGCTCATCAGCGCGCCGGCCAAGGGGCCCGACGCGACGCTCGTGCTCGGCGTCAACCAGGACAAGTACGACCCCAAGGCGCACCACGTCGTGTCCAACGGCTCGTGCACGACCAACTGCCTCGCGCCCATCGCCAAGGTGCTGCTCGAGGAGTTCGGCATCGTCGCCGGCCTCATGACGACGATCCACTCGTACACCAACGACCAGGCCATCCTCGACATCCCGCACCGCAAGGGCGATCTGCGCCGCTCGCGCGCCGCGGCGGTCAGCATGATCCCGAGCAGCACGGGCGCGGCCAAGGCGCTGTCCGAGGTCATCCCGGCGCTCAAGGGCAAGTTCGACGGCGGCGCGGTGCGCGTGCCGACGATGGACGTCTCGCTCGTCGACCTCACGGTCACCACCGAGAAGCCCGTCTCGAAGGACGCCATCCACGCGGCCATGAAGAAGGCCGCCACCGAGGGCCCGCTCGCCGGCATCCTCTACTACTGCGACGAGGAGCTCGTCTCGAGCGACTACCTCGGCCACCCGGGCTCGTCGGTGTTCGACGCGACGATGACGCAGGTGCTCGGCGACAAGCTCGCCAAGGTGTTCGCCTGGTACGACAACGAGTGGGGCTTCTCGAACCGCATGGTCGACCTCGCCCGCTTCGTCGCCGCCAAGGGCGTCTGACGGGCGCGCCATGAGCCTGCTCGACGGAATCCGGGGGCTCGCCGAGCTCGAGCTGGCCAACCAGCGCGTGTTCGTGCGCGTCGACTTCAACGTCCCGCTCGACGGCGACCGCGTCACCGACGACACGCGCATCCGCGAGGCGCTGCCCACGCTCCAGCACATCGTCGACGCAGGCGCCCGCGTGGTCATCGGCTCGCACCTCGGGCGCCCCAAGCCGGGCAAGCACGAGGGGCTCTCGCTCGAGCCCATCGGCGCGCGCCTCAGCGAGCTCACCGGCTGGGAGGTCCACCAGCCCGACGACTGCGTCGGCGACGGGCCTCGCAAGGTCGTGCGCGATCTGCGCGCGGGGCAGGTGTGCCTGCTCGAGAACCTGCGCTTCCACGCCGGCGAGGAGAAGGACGACGGGGCCTTCGCGCGCCGTCTCGCCGAGCTGTGCGACGTGTACGTCGACGACGCGTTCGGCGCCTGCCACCGCGCGCACGCGTCGGTGCACGCGCTGCCGCGCCTCATGCGCGACCGCGGCTGCGGCCTCTTGATGCAGAAGGAGATCGCCGCGCTCGGCCGCCTGGTCGCCGCGCCCGAGCGCCCCTACGTCGCCGTGCTCGGCGGCGCGAAGGTGAGCGACAAGCTCGCCGTCGTCGAGGCGCTGCTCGCGAAGATCGACGCGCTCTGCATCGGCGGCGCGATGGCCAACACGTTCCTCGCGGCCAAGGGCTTCGACATGCAGGCCTCGCGGGTCGAGGTCGATCAGCTCCCGCTCGCGCGCACGCTGCTCGAGAAGGCCCGCGAGCGCGGCGTCGACATGCTGCTGCCGACCGACGTCGTCGTCGCGTCGTCGTTCGGCGCCGACGCGGGCGAGATCGTCGACGTCGCGCAGATCCCCGCCGGCGCGATGGCGCTCGACATCGGGCCGCGCACGGTCGAGCGCTTCGCCGCGCGCTTCGCCTCGGCCGCGACGATCTTCTGGAACGGCCCGATGGGCCTCTTCGAGAAGGCGCCGTTCGCCGCGGGCACGCTCGGCGTCGCCACGGCGATGTCCGCCGCGCCCGGCTTCACCGTCGTCGGCGGCGGCGACAGCGCGGCCGCGGTCGCGACCGCGGGCGAGGCGGTCGCGGCAGGCTTCAAGCACATCTCGACGGGCGGCGGCGCTTCGCTCGAGCTGCTCGAGGGGCGCAAGCTCCCGGGCATCGAGGCCCTTCGCACCGCGGAGATCGCGTGAACCCCGCCCGCAAGCCCCTCATCGCCGGCAACTGGAAGATGAACGCGGGCGGCGCCGCGGGCTGCGCGCTCGCGGCCGACGTGGCGCGCGGCACCACCGCGCACGACCGCGTCGAGGTCCTCGTCGCGCCCCCCTTCACCGCGCTCGCGGCGGTCGCGCACGAGCTCTCGGGCACCGCCGTCGCCGTCGCCGCGCAGAACCTCCACCCCAAGGCGTCGGGCGCGTACACGGGCGAGGTCAGCGGCCCGATGCTGCTCGAGGCCGGCGCCACCTCGGTCATCGTCGGGCACAGCGAGCGGCGCGCGCTCTTCGGCGACTCGGACGCGGTCGTCGCCGAGAAGGTCGCCGCGGCGCTCGCCCAGGGCCTCCGCCCCATCGCCTGCGTCGGCGAGACGCTCGAGGAGCGCGAGGCAGGCCGCACGCTCGAGGTCGTCGGCCGCCAGCTCGACGCCTTCGTGCGCCTCCTCGCCGAGCGCCCCGGCTTCGGCGTCGTCGCCTACGAGCCCGTCTGGGCGATCGGCACCGGCCGCACGGCGGGCCCGGAGCAGGCGCAGGAGGTCCACGCGGCCCTGCGCGCGCGCCTCGCCGCGGTGTCGCCCACGCTCGCCCAGCAGACGCGCATCCTCTACGGGGGGAGCGTCAAGGCCGACAACGCGCGCGCGCTGCTCGCCGAGGCCGACGTCGACGGCGCCCTCGTCGGCGGCGCTGCCCTCGACGCGGCCGCCTTCGTGGCCATTTCCGCGGCGGCGCAAGCGCTCGCCGGTGCTCCGAGCTGACGCGCCCGACCGACACCACGAGAGCCACCACCCCAAAGCCATGACGACGTTCCTCAGCATCCTCCACATCTGCGTCTGCATCTTCCTCATCCTCGTCGTGCTGCTCCAGCAGGGGCGCGGCGGAGGCCTCGGGTCGGCGTTCGGCGGCGCGGGCCAGCAGGTGTTCGGCGGACGCGGCGCCGGCAACTTCCTCACGCGCATGACGTGGGGCTGCGCCATGATCTTCATCCTCACCAGCGTCTCGCTCGCCTACCTCGCGAGCGCGGGTGACCGCAGCCTGCGTTCGCGCAGCGGGCAGACCTCGAGCTCGTCGAAGTAGCGCGCCGGTGAGGCTCGAGCTCGTCGAAGCAGCGCGCCGGTGAGGCTCGCAGCGCGGCTCGTGCGCCTCGGCCGCGCGGTCGACGCGGCGGCCGCTGCGGCGACGATCGTGCGCGACGAGCTCGCGCTCGCGCTGCTCGGCGACCCGGCGCGCGACGACGTCACGAGCGCGTTCTACGACGCGAGCTCCAAGTACGCGGCTGGCTCGCCGCACGACGAGTCGGGGCTGACGCCGTTCGAAGAGGCCGCCGTCGCCGCGCACTTCCCGCCGCCGCCTGCGCGCCTGCTCGTCGGCGGCGCGGGGGCCGGGCGCGAGCTCGTGGCGCTCGCCGCGCGGGGCTACGCCGTCGAGGGCTACGAACCGGTCGCGCGCCTGGTGGACGAGGCGCGACGCGCGCTCGCGGCGCACGGAGCGAGCGGCGAGGTGTGGCGGGGGGGGCACGAGACGCTCGGCGAGGCGCTGCGCGAGCGCGCGACGCCCA
>CAITLX010000699.1 GCA_903893335.1 uncultured delta proteobacterium
GACGGCGGCCTCGGCGTCGCCGCAGGTCACGCGCGCGGTGAGGCCGCGGGCGGCGAGGTTGTCGCGCGCGGCCTGCGCCGCGTGCGCGTCGGCCTCGATCGCGTGCACGCGCGCCGCGACGCGCGCGACGACGACCGTGAGGTTGCCCGAGCCCGAGAAGAGCTCGAGCACGTCGCGGCCGTCGGCCTCGAGCAGCGCGACCGCGCGCGAGGCGAGCAGCGCGTTCATCGCGGGCTGGGCCTGCGTGAAGCCCGCCGACGGAGCGACGAGGGGCTGGTCGTCGCCCCCGGCGGTGACCACGCGCGCGTCGCCGATGCGCGCGGGCGTGCGCGTCCCGGCCGTCCACAGCTCGGCGCCGGCCCAGCGCCCCTCGGCGACCCCTCGCTCGAGGGCGGCGAAGACGCCGGGCGAGAGCTCCCCCTGCCAGCGCAGGTCGAGCACGGGCTTGCCGCCGTGGCCCAGCGCGACCGAGGCCTCGCCCTCGCCGCGCTCGGCGGCGAGCAGCTCGCGCAGCAGGGGCAGCGTCGCGTCGAGCGGGGGCGCGAGCACGAGGCAGGTGTCGACGCCGACCACGTCGTGGCTGCGCGACGAGCGGAACCCGACCACGGCGTGCCCCCTGCGCGCGACGATCGCGAGGCGCGCCCGCGTGCGAAACCGCGTCGTCGCGGGGGCCGCGTGCGTCACGATGGGCGGGACCTCGAGGCCGGCCCGCGTGAGCGCGCCCGCGACGAGCTCGGCGTGCGCCGCGACCTGCGCCTCGACCGCGAGGTGCATCCAGTCGCAGCCGCCGCAGCGCGCGGCGACCGGGCACGGAGGCTCGACGCGCGAGGCCGACGCGTCGACGACGCGCAGCACCCGCCCGCGCGCGGGGCGCGCCGCGAGGTCGACCTCGGCCTCGACGCGCTCGCCGGGGAGCGCACCCGGAACGAACACCGCGCGGCGCGCCGGATCCCCCTCGACGTGCGCGACCGCGTCGCCCCCCAGCGCCAGTGACGCCACGGCGAGGGTGGCGACGCGCGGGCTCGGGGGTCGGCTCATCGGCGCAGTGTGGTGCCGCAGCGACGGCGGGACAACGGCCGCGTCACGGCGGACCGGCGGCGAGCCCCCCGCGGCGCGGGTCGAACGCGCCCGCCCAGCCGCCCGGCGTGCGGACGAGCGCGGGGGCGTTGCCGAGCGTCTCCTTGTCGACCAACCGGTAGCCGAGCGCGACGAGCGCGGCGCGGTCGCCGGGGGCGAACCCTCGCGCCTCGAGCCAAAGCTCGTCGGGCAGGTGCTGCTGGTGCACGCGCGGCGCCGCGACCGCGGCGCCGACGGGCATCCCGAAGTCGATCACGTTCGACAGCACCTGCCAGGTCGCCGTGATGATGCGCGAGCCGCCGCGGGCCCCGGCGACCATCAGCACGTCGCCGCGCGCGTCGGCGACCACCGTCGGGCTCATCGAGGAGAGCGGCCGCTTGCCCGGTGCGATCGCGTTCACCTCGCCCTGCACCAGGCCGTAGAGGTTCGGCGTGCCGGGCTTGACGGCGAAGTCGTCCATCTCGTCGTTGAGCAGGAACCCGGCTCCGGCGACGGTGACGCCCGAGCCGTAGAGCGCGTTGATCGTCGTCGTCAGCGCGACGGCCATGCCGCTGGCGTCGATCACATCGAGGTGCGTCGTGTTCGGCCCATCGGGTGCCTCGGCGGCGGCGCCGTCGACCTCGGACGAGGGGGTGGCGCGCGGCCCGATGGTCGCCGCGAGCTTGGCGCCGAACGCGTCGCTCGCGAGCTCGGCGGTCGGCACCGCGACGGCGTCCGGGTCGCCGAGCCGCGCGTTGCGCACGGCGAACGCGCGGCGCATCGCCTCGGCGAGCAGGTGCAGGTGCTCGGGCGAGTGCCAGCCGGCCCCGGCGAGGTCGAAGCGCGCGAGCTGGTGCGCGAGCATCGCGAGCGTGACGCCGCCGGACGAAGGCGGGGGCATCGAGACGAGGTGCACGCCGCGGTAGTCGAACGCGACCGGCTCGCGCCACACCGCGCGGTACGCGGCGAGATCGGCTCGGGTGACGATGCCGCCGCCGCGCTTCATCTCGGCCGCCACCGCGGCTGCGGTCTCCCCCTCGTAGAAGCCGCGCGCGCCGCTGGCCGCGACGCGCTCGAGCACCCGCGCGAGATCGGGGTCGCGAAACGTCGCGCCGGCCGCGAGCGGCTTGCCGCCCGGGAGAAAGAGCGCGGCCGACGCCGGGAAGCGCCCGAGCATCGCGGCCTCCGCGGCCACCGACTTCGCGAAGGCGTCGTCGACTGGGAAGCCGTCGCGCGCGAGGGCGATCGCCGGGGCGAGCAGCTCGCGCCAGGGGCGGGCGCCGAAGCGCGCGTGCAGCGCGACGAGGCCCGCGACGGAGCCCGGGACGGCGGCGGCGAGGTGCCCGACGCGGGACGCCTCGGTCGGCGCTCCGCGCGCGTCGAGGTACATGTCGCGCCGGGCCGCAGCCGGCGCGGTCTCCCGGAAATCGAGCGCGGCCGCCGCGCCGCCGGGCTCGCGCACGACGGCGAAGCCGCCGCCGCCGAGGTTGCCGGCCTGGGGGTAGACGACGGCCAGCGCGAACGCGACGGCGACCGCTGCGTCGACCGCGTTGCCGCCGCGTGCGAGCACCTCGACGCCGACGCGCGTGGCGATCGGCGCCTCGCTGACGACCATCGCGCGCGCGGCCACGGCTGCCGGAGCGTCGAGCGGGTAGGGCCACTCGGGCGCGGGGCGCGCGCTCGCTTGCGGCGCGGGAGCCCGCTCGGCGGCAGCGAGCCCCGCGGGGGCCGCGCGCGGGGCTGGAGCGCACGCCGCGAGGGCGAGGCACAGGAGAGCCGCGAGCGCGCCGCTCGCTGCTCGGAGGCGCTCAGGGGCGCTTCGGTGGGGCAACCTGGACCTCGGGAGCCACGGCGTCGAAGGTCTCCTTGCCGTTGACGACGAAGCGCAGCGGCAGGCTGCCCGAGCTCATCGAGCGCGCCTGGTTGCTCCAGTCGAGCACGGCGCCGTACGAGCCGGGCTCGGCGAGCGGGTGCACCGAGCTGATGGTCGCCCCCATGCCCTCGATGCCGAAGGTGTGCACGTGCAGCGACTCGGCGCGGCGCTTGCGCTCGTCGGCGGCGAGCTGACCGTCGACGAGCGCGGCCTCGACGCGCGCGCCGACGATGGGGCGCCCGGCGCCGTCGGTGAGGCGCACGAGCACGCGCCGGCGGCCGCCGAACTCGTTGGCCTCGGGCGCGAGGAACGAGACGTTCGAGACGAGCGGCCCGCTCGCGACGACGTCGAACTTCGCCTCGGCGGCGCTCTTCGCGTCGTCGCCAGGCGAGCAACGCAGCACGTGCGCGAGGCCGGGGGCGAGCTCGATCTTCCCGCCGAGGTCGGCGAGCGGCGCGCCGTCGAGGCCGCACCTCCAGCCCGCGGGCA
The DNA here is from genome assembly GCA_903893335.1 of uncultured delta proteobacterium. Taxonomy (GTDB): domain Bacteria; phylum Myxococcota_A; class Polyangia; order Polyangiales; family Polyangiaceae; genus CAITLX01. Next base: position 3,419 of record CAITLX010000699.1, read on the forward strand.
CCTCGACGAACGCAGCGTGACCGCCCTCGCCCGCGCGGCCGGGCGTGTGCAGCATCTCGCCGACCGCGACGCGCGCGACCGGCGCGAAGGGGCCCTCGAACTTGTCGGCGTCGATGGCGCTGACGCGCGCGAAGTACTCGCCCGTCGGCACCTGCCGCACGCGCAGCTCGCGCACCAGCGCCGGCACGCGACCGTCGAAGAAGAGATCGTTGAACGCCTCGTCGCGGGCGAGCTGCACGTGCCACTCGGCGGCCTGGGGGCCCGGCGCGCCGCCCGCGTGGAAGGAGCCGACGATCTCGACGCCGTCGGCGGCGGCGAACAGCGCGCGCGCGGGGGCGTGCATCCACTCGGGCGCGGGGGGCAGCGCTTGGGGCTCGTCGGGACGCCGCGCGGCGCGCGCCTTGCTGCCGAAGCCCGAGGGCACCGTGACCTTCTTGCCGCCCGCCTCGATCGTCGAGGTGCCGCGGTAGACCGAGAGCCGCATCGCGGCGCGGTCGGCCTGCACCTGTGCCTCGCCGGCGTGCAGCTCGACCTTTCCGTGCGGCGTGGCCAGCGCGAGCGCGGCGGGCGGGGCGTCGCCGGCGAGCTCGCCGAGGTGCGCGCGCAGCGAGCCGCTGACGAGCGTCGTGTCGGAGGCCGTCGACTTGCGCGCGACCTTGGAGCTCGTGCCGCCGAGGATGACGACGAGCGTCTGCTCGCCGAGCTGGACGCGGCTCGCGTCGACGAACGTCACCTCCGCGGACGACGCCTCGAACGTGCTCACGCGGTGGCCGCGCGAGAGCTCCTCGCGCAGCGCCGCGGCGTGCGGGGCGGGCGTCTGCGCCTCGACGCGGTTGCGCACGAACGAGATGCTCGCGGCGGGGCCGCCGCGTGGGATCTGCAGGACCTGCCCGGCCTTGAGGTTGTGCGGCAGGGGCCCGAGCTGGGGGTTCGCCTCGTGCAACCGGTCGAGCGCCTTGCGGTCGCCGAGCGCGTGCTCGGCGACGTCGCCGCAGTCCTCTCCGCCCTGCACGACGTACGGGACGGTGGACGGGTCGGCCTGCGCCGCGGCGGCCGTGAGGCAAAGGGCGGCGAACAGGGCGCGGGAGGGGAGGGGGCTCATCGGGTTCTCATCGCCCACTGAAGCACACGTGCCCCCAGCGCGTCGTCCCCCGCGCGCGCGAGCACGACGTCGCTGACGCCGGCGCGCACCAGTCCCGGCATCGCGCTGGCGTCGGGGAGCTCGCTCACCACGAGGTGCGCGATGGCGAAGCGACCGTCGGCGCGCAGTCGCTCGACGCGCGCCGCGACGGCGCCGGAGGCCGCGAGCAGCACGACGGCAGGCCGCGGCCCTTCGCCGCGCGGCGCGTCGCTCTCCCAGGTCTCGGTCGCGAGCCCTCGCACGCCGAGCGCCTGGCGCAGCTCGTCGGCGCGTGACGGCGCGAAGCCCCAGAGCGCCACGAGCGGGCGCGCCTCCCCGGAGGGGGAGACCTGCTGCGACGCGCCGTCGGCGGCCGGAGCGAGGGGCAGGATGGCCAGCGGCACGGTCGCGAGCGGGGAGCTGCGGTGCAGCCCGCGCTCCTCGCGCGACACGCCGGCCTCGCCGCTGCGACGCGCGCTCGCCTGGCCGGCCACGGACTCGGCGTCTCGGCCCGCGAGCGCATCGGCCAGCTCGCGGCGCATCTGCTGAGCGGTCGGGCGGAGCTCGGCGCTCTTGGCCAGCGCGCGCCGCACCAGGGCCTCGAACCCGGCCGGCACGGCGCGTCGCCTGCCGCGCTCGGCGATGCGGGGAGGATCGACGAACAGGTGCTGCGGCACGAAGTCGGCCATCGCCCTGCCCTCGAACGGCGGGGCGCCCGCGAGCAGCTGAAACAGCATCGCGCCGACCGCGTAGATGTCCGTCGGCGGCCCGACGTCGCGCCCGCGGCACTGCTCGGGGGACATGTACATCCACGTGCCCATCGTCACGTTGGTCGCGGTCAGGCGGCCGTCGGAGGCGTCGTCGTCGCGCATCAGCGCCAGCCCGAAGTCGATGAGCTTGACGAGGTCGTCGTCGGACGAGGAGTCGAGCACCATCACGTTGCCCGGCTTGATGTCGCGGTGGACGATCCCCGCGCGGTGCGCGACGTCGAGCACCGCGAGCACCTGATCGACGATGCGCACCACGCGCGCGAGCGGCAGCCCCTCGGCGCCGCAGCAGCCGAGCTCGTGCAGCGTCGTGCCCTCGACGAACTCCATCGCGAGGAAGGGCGCGCCGGCGTGCTCGCCGACGTCGTAGACCGCGACCATGCCCGGGTGCCGCACGCGCGCGAGCGCGAGCGCCTCGCGGCGGAAGCGCGCGCGCAGGTCGGCGTCGCCGGCCCACCGCGGCAGCAGGAACTTGAGCGCGACGGGCTCGCCGAGATCGAGCCGCGTGCCGAGGTAGACGGCGCCGATGCCCCCCTCGGCGAGGCGCGCGTCGACGCGGTACTTGCCCGCGAGCACCGCGCCGACGAGCGCGTCGGGGGCCCCGTAGTCGCATGCGCGGCAGAGGCCGCCGACGACCGAGCGCGTGGCGCAGCGGGGGCAATCGGAGGCGTCCGGCGATGCGCCGGGCGGAGCCGTGGGGGCGAGCCTCGCGTCGTCCGTCACGTCGCCTCGAAGACCTCGACCGGCCGCTGGCGCCCGCGAAGCTGCTGGGCGCCGAGCGACGCGAGCGGCACGCGCGCGCCCACGAGCGCCCGCACCTCACCCGTCGTCAGCGTCTGGCCCGGCCTCGCGAGGTACTCGAGCCGGGCGGCGACGTTCACCACGTCGCCGATGGCCGTGTAGTCCATGCGCCGCTCGCTGCCGAGGTTGCCCACCAGCGCCATGCCGGCCGACACGCCGATGCCGAGGCGCACGTGCAGGCCGTACTTCTCCTCCCACGCCGGGGCGCTGGCCTCGACGAAGCGGTGCATGTCCTCGGCGGCCGCGAGCGCCTGCGCGGCGGCGTCCGCGGACGCGGTCGGCGCGCCGAACAGCGCCATCACGCAGTCGCCGATGAACTTGTCGACGGTGCCGCCGTGCCGGAACACGATCTCGGCGAGCACCGAGAAGAGCTCGTTGAGCAGCGCGACGACGCGCTCGGGTGGGGCCGACTCGGCGAAGGGGGTGAACGCGGCGACGTCCGCGAAGAGCACCGCGATCTCGCGCCGCTCGCCGCCGAGCGCGATGCTCTGCTCGCCTGCGGCGATGGCGCGCGCGACCTCGTGGGGCAGGTAGCGCGAGAGGTTGACCTCGACCGAGGCGCGCCGCTCGATCTCGGCCTCGCCCGCGGCGATGCCTGCGGCCATCTCGCCGAGGGTGTCGCCGAGCGCCTCGAGCTCGTCGCCCGTGCGCACGTCCGAGCGGCGCGACAGCTCGCGCCGGCCGTAGGCGCGCGCGAGGTCGATGAGCCGCGCGATCGGGCGCGTCGTGCGCGACGCGAGCCAGGTGCCGAGCAGCAAGGCCCCCGCGGCGAACGCCGCCGCGGCGCC
>CAITLX010000700.1 GCA_903893335.1 uncultured delta proteobacterium
CGCTCATGGCGCCGAGCGCGGGCAGGAAGCGGCGCGCGAAGCGCGAGCCCTCGGGCGCGACGGGCGCTGCGTGGCCGAAGAGGCCGGCCTCGACGCGGCGCCAGTCGATGGGGGGCAGCGGCTGCTCGGCCGCCTCGCGCGCGAGCTCGCGCAGCACGCGCGCGGGGTTGGGGGTCGTCTTCATGGTGTGCCTCCCGACGAGCGGCGCTCGGACGCCTCGGCCTCGAGCTCATGTCCCAGCGCCGCGAGCGTGGGCTCGTCGCGGAGCATCTCGGCGAGCTCGCGTCGCGCGTAGAAGAGCCGCGTGCGGACCGTGAGCACGGGCGCGCCCACGATCTTCGCGATGTCCGCGGGCGAACGGCCGTCGATCTCGTGCAGCACGTAGACGGTGCGCTTCTTGTCCGCGAGCCGGTCGAGCAGCCGGTAGAACGCGCGCACGCGCTCGCGTCGAGCGGCCTCCTCGTCGGGCCAGGCGCCGCCGTCGGGGCGCCCCTCGGTCGCCGTGTCCTCGACGAGCACCGGGCGGCTGCGGGCGGACCTTCGCTGCATCAGCACGACGTTGACCGTGACGCGGTGCAGCCAGGTGGTGAACTTGGACTGGCCGCGGAAGCCGTCGAGGCTGCGGTGCACCTGGAGGAAGACCTCTTGCACGAGGTCCTCGAGGTCGGCGCGGGGGCCGACCATGCGCTGCACGAGCCGGGCGACCTCGGCCCGGTGCTCGACGAACAGGGCACGGAACGCGCTCTCGTCGCCCGCCTGTGCGCGGCGCACCAGATCGTCGTCGCGCGACACGGGGGCGAGCGTAACGCGACGCGCCTCTTGCAGGACGAAGATTTCGGACCAGGAGGCGGACGACAAGGTGAACCTGTCCCCGTCCGATGCGCGCCGGCCCGTCGGCGTTCAACCCCCCAGGTGTCGCTCGCGCTGCTCGCTGACGAAGCGGGGATGGCGCGTGGCGTGCGCAGCGTCGGATGCGACGACCGATCGGGCCGTCGGCGGCATCCAAGGCGACGACCGATCAGGCCGTCGGCGGACTCAAATGCGTCGGCCGATCCGGCCTGCGCGCAGGTCCTGGAGATCGTTGGCGACGAGCCCGACCACGACGACGGCTACGAAGAGCAGCATCCGGGGCACGATGCGCGGGGCGGCGGTCGAGGGCCAAGAATCTTGCGCCGGTGGGCGGGAGGTCGCGCTACCGTCCAGGCCTCCATGCAATTCGAGTCTGCGGCGAGGTCCGGGGGCGGGGTGGCGGCAGCGGCGGCGGCGGTCGCGGCGGTCGACGACGCCGGCGCGCGGCGACCGACCGTGGGGGTCGTGCTCGGCTCCGGGCTCGGGGCCTTCGGCGACACGCTCGCGCGCAAGGTGCCCTACGCCGAGATCCCCGGCATGCCGCAGTCGACGGTGCAGGGGCACGCGGGCAACCTGTGCCTCGGCGACGTCGAGGGCGTCGCGGTCGCCTGCCTGCAAGGGCGCGTGCACCTGTACGAGGGGCACGGCCCCGAGACGGTCGTGTTCGGGGTGAGGCTGCTCGCGGCGCTCGGCTGCCGCGCGGTGCTCCTCACCAACGCCGCCGGGGGGATCGCCGAGGGCTTCGCGCCGGGCGACCTCATGCTCATCGTCGACCACCTCAACCTCACCGGCACGAGCCCGCTGCTCGGCCCGAACGACGCGACCGTCGGGCCGCGCTTCCCCGACATGTCGCGCGCCTACGACGCGGCGCTCTGCGAGCGGGCTCGGGTCGCGGCGCGCGCGCGCGGCGTGGCGCTGCGCGAGGGGGTCTACGCGGGGATGCTCGGGCCGGCCTACGAGACGCCCGCCGAGATCCGCATGCTGCGCACGCTGGGCGCCGACGCGGTCGGCATGAGCACCGTCCCCGAGGTGCTCGCGCTGCGGCACGCGGGCGTACGGGTCGGCGCGATCTCGTGCATCACCAACCTCGCCGCCGGCATCTCGAAGACGCCGCTCGATCACGCCGAGGTCGAGGCGACCGCGCGCCGGACGCGCGACGCCTTCGTCGGCCTGCTCGGCGCGTGGATCGTCGGCGTGGGCGCGGAGGTCGCGCCGTGACCGCCGTCGACTGGACGGCGCTCGTCGGCCGCGCGACCCAGGTGCGCGAGCACGCGTACGCGCCCTACTCGGGCTACCGCGTCGGCGCGGCGCTGCTCGCGGCCGACGGCCGGGTCTTCGTCGGGTGCAACGTCGAGAACGCGTCGTACGGCGCGACGAGCTGCGCCGAGCGCGGCGCGGTCGCCGCCATGGTCGCAGCCGGCGTGCGCGCGGCGGTCGCCGTCGCCGTCGTCACGCAGGGGCCCGAGGCCGCTGCGCCGTGCGGCATCTGCCGCCAGGTGCTCGCCGAGCTCGCGCCGGGCCTCGAGGTCGGCATGGCGATCGCGGGCGAGCCCGCGCCGCGCCGCGTGGTCTCGCTCGCCGAGCTGCTGCCCGAGGCCTTCACGGGCAAGATGGTCACCGGCTGACGCGCGCGTCAGGTCGCGGGCGCGCCCTCGAGCAGCGCGAGCATCCGCCGCACGATGACCTCGGTGAAGGCGCGCGTGCCGAGCGTGCCTCCGAGGTCGCGGGTGCGCTCGCCGCCGCCGATGGCGTCGAGCGTCGCGCGCTTGAGCGCCGCGCCGAGCGCCGTCTGGCCGACGTGCGTCAGCAGCGTCGACATCGCGAACAGGGCCGCCGACGGGTTGCACACGTCCTTGCCCGCGATGTCCGGCGCGGTGCCGCCTGCGGGGTCGAACAGCGCGCAATCGATCTCGCCGTCCTTGGTGAACGAGTAGGCCGCCGAGTCGCCGAGGCCGAGCGAGCCGATGAGCCCGCACGCCAGATCGCTGAGGAAATCGCCGTACTCGTTGGGCGTCACGATGACGCGGTACTGGTCGGGCACCATGACGAGGCGCGCGAGCAGGGCGTCGAACAACTCGCGACGATGGCGCACGCCGGGGTAGCGCCGCGCGACGCCGTCGACCGACTCCTCGAAGAGCCCGTCGGCGGCGCGCTGGATGGTCCACTTCGAGGTCGATACGACGCCGCAGCCGAGCTGGTTGGCGAGGCGAAACGCGAACCAGGCCGCCTCGGTCGAAGGCCGCCGCTCGATGACGCGGATGGAAACGGCGGCGTCGAGCCCGATGGTCCGCCCCGCGTCCTCGTAGGTGCCGCCGGTCGCGACGCGCACGATGTGGAGGTCGAGCGGCTGGGTGAAGTGGGTCGGGATCGAGGGGATGGTCGCGACCGGGCGGTGGATGACCGAGAAGCGAAGCCGCTCGCGCAGCACCTGGTTGGGGCTCTCGCGGAACGTCTCGGTGGGGTACTTCAGCGCGTTGCGGTGCAGCCGGATGCGCGTCTCGGCCTCGCCGTAGAGCGCGTCGAGGTCCCCCTTCTCGCGGCTCGCGCGCGAGAGATCGACGGGGTGAAAGACGAGGTCGACGGGCAGCGCGTCGGCGACGCGGTGCACGGCCGTGGAGAGCTCGGACGAGATGCCGTCGCCGAGCACCTCGACGACGTCGTAGCGGGGGCGGCTCATGGTCTGCGGGATGTACCCCAAAGAGGGCGCACCGTCGCCCGTCGCCGGTCCGCGGCGAGGCGCCGCGTCGGAAAGGGTCGCAGCCGGCGCCGACGCGGCTACCATGCCCAGACGTGGAAGCGGCGGCGAGCACGAGCCTGGGGGTGGCGCAGCGACGCGGCGGAGGCCCGCTCGTGCGCGCCGTGGCCGCGCTCGCGCTCGGCGCGACGGTGCTCGGGCGCGCGGTCGGGCCCGCGCTGCGCGGCGCCCGCGAGGGGATCGAGCGCGTCATCGTGGTCGCGGGGCTCGTCGGCGACGTGCTCTCGCAGCTCTACGCGCTCGTGGGCATCGGGCTCACCATCGTGCTCATCTGGTCGATCAGCCGCGAGCGCAGGCTCGGCGTGGCGTCGCGCGCGCTCGCCACGGTCGTCGGCGCGCTCTCGCTGGCCACGATGGGCCCGGCGCTGCACGACCCGCTGCCCGAGCGCGCCGGCATCGCGCTCGGCGCCGGCAGCGGCGTGCTCGCGCTGGTCGCCGCCTTCGAGGGGCTGCGCGTCGCGCGCACCCGCGC
>CAITLX010000701.1 GCA_903893335.1 uncultured delta proteobacterium
CATCGGTCGCATCACCCAGCGCATCACCGAGGGCACCGCCGGGGGCAAGAAGCTCACGCTCGACGACATGTCGAGCATCCAGGGCGACGCGGTCACCGAGCTTGGGCCCGCGGGCATCGACGTGCTGAAGGCCGCGGTGCAGGCGCTGCTCGACGAGCAGGCGACGCCGGGCGCGCACGAGGAGCTCGCGGCGCTGCTCGCGTCTGCGTCGAGCGACGCGAAGACGGCGCTCGCGTTCGCGAAGGACAAGCTCGCGGCGTGGTCGTTCGACACCCCCGCGGGCGTGGACGAGGACGCCCCGACGGCGGCGCAGATCGCCGATTCGCAGGCGACGCTCGTCTTCTTCGCGTGGGCTCCGCGCGCGCTCGACGCCGCGCTCGCCGACGAGGTGGCCGCGGTCGGCGTGCAGGGCTTCGGCGTGGGGTCGTTCTCGGCTGCGGCGCGCAAATCGCTCTTCGGCGATCAGTCGAAGCTCGCGAGCGGCGTGTCGGACGCGACCTCCGACAGCATCCTCTGGGACGACCTCGCGACCGAGTCGGTCGAGTCGCGGCTCTACATGACCTCGCGCGCGCTGCTCGACGCGCTCGGGTCGCTGAGCGCGAGGCTCGGAGCGGACACCTCGAAGTGGCGCTGGGGCACGCTGCACACGGTCACGTTCAAGTCGCTGCTGCCGATGGCGAGCCTCGACATCCCGCCGCCGAGCGACCCGACCTACCCGCACGGCTTCCCGCGCCACGGCGCGACGGGCACCGTCGACGTGGCCAACCAGGGGGACGGCATCGACGCGTTCTCGTACAGCGAGGGGCCGTCGATGCGCTTCACCTGCGAGCTGACGCCGAACGGGCCGCGCGCGCGCAACGCGCTGCCCGGCGGCGAGGTGTTCGACAAGGCCTCGCCGCACTACCGCGATTTGGCCGAGCTGTGGCGCAAGAACCAGGCGGCCGACCTCGCGTTCGCCGACGCCGACGTGCTCGCGAGCGCGCAGAAGGAGTACGCGACCCACCAGATCGGCCGCACGCGCTTCGCGCCCTGAGCGCGCGTCCCGCTCAGCCGACCCCGAGCGCCGCCAGGCGCGCTCGGGCCGTGTCGACGTCGATGCCCGCGACGTCCACCAGCTTCTGCTTGCCCGTCTGGCCCGCCGCGATGGTCACGTCGCGGCGCGGCACGTCGAACGCCGCGGCGAGCGTGCGCACCAGCTCGAGGTTGGCCTCGCCGTCGACGGGCGGAGCCGCGAGCGCGACGTCGAGCGCCCCCTCGCGCACGCCGAGCACCTTGCTCTTGGACGAGCGCGGGCGAACGCGCACCGCGAAGCGCACGCAGCCCGCGCGCTCGGTGATCGGGAGAGCCGCCGTCGCCACGTGGCCTATGGCCTCGGCGCGCTCAGGGGCAGACGTTCGCAGCGCCGGGCGTCGAGGTGCAGGCGTGCCAGTCGTTCTTGCTCGAGTCGGTGTCGGTGCCGTCGGGGTAGCGCCCGATGCTGTCGCCGGCGACCGGCGAGGGGGCGGGCCGGAAGGGGGAGACCTGGTAGGGCTCGACGAAGTCGTTGTTCGTCCCCGTGCCGTAGCCGACCGAGTCGTAGACGTAGTTGGCGTCGACGAAGCCGACGCCGCCGCTGCCCCCGCCGAGCACGCCGGACGAGCTGCTCGAGGCGAAGCTGGCGTTCTTCGGGCCGGTGAACTTGTAGCCACCGAGCACGAAGTACGACTGCGCGGCGAAGGCCTTGTTGTGGAACGTGTAGAGCACGATGTCGCTCGAGCCCGACTGCGACCGGTAGGCGAGATCGCCGGTGAAATACACGGTGCACGCCGCCGGGTTGTACAGCTCGACGAACTCGTTGGCCGAGCTGTTCGTGCCGGCCGTCTGGACCTCGTTGATGACGACGTCGCCCGAGCAGGGCGCGGCGGCGTCCGAGGCGTCGCCCGCGTCGGCAGCGTCCGTGCCGGCGTCGCCAGCATCGTTGCCCTTACCGTCGGGCGAGGCCTCCGTGTAGATGAAGTCGTCGGCCACGTCGTCGATGACGTCGGTGGCCGCGTCGTCGATGGAGACGTCGAGCGCGACGTCGTCGGCCGCGTCGGCGAGCGTGACGCTGTCGTCGGCCGCGTCGCCGGCGTCGGCGGTCGCGTCGTTCGCGTCCGTCGCGACGGCGTCGGCGGCTGTGTCGCCGGTGGCGTCCGAGGCCGTGGCGTCCTGCGCGTCGCTGCTGCCATCGGTGGCGTCGGCGGTCGCGTCGAGGTGCGCGTCCGAGCCGCCGTCGTACTTGACCTGCCCGCCGCCGCCGCCGGCGCCTTCGCCAACGTCGCCCGAGCCCGTGGCGCAGGCCGCGAGGAGGACGAGGGGGAGGGCGAGGAGGGGAAGGCGTCGCACGGGGAGACCTCGGTCGATGGGGGTGAAGCGGGGAGGCGGGGAGGGAGCGCTCAGGCGCGCGAAGCGCCGCGCGCCTCGTCGATGAGCGCGGTGAAGCGGTCGAAGAGGTAGAGGGCGTCGTGGGGGCCTGCGGCGGCCTCCGGGTGGTACTGTACCGAGAAGGCCCGGAGAGCAGGCGCGGCGAGCCCCTCGCTGGTGGCGTCGTTGAGGTGCACGTGCGTCGTCTCGGCGCGCCCCGCGAGCGACGCGACGTCGACGGCGAAGCCGTGGTTCTGCGTCGTGATCTCGACGCGGCCGGTGGCGAGGTCCTTCACCGGCTGGTTGACGCCGCGGTGGCCGAACTTGAGCTTGTACGTCTGGCCGCCGAGCGCGAGCGCGAGCAGCTGGTGGCCGAGGCAGATGCCGAACAGGGGCGTCTTGCCGAGCAGCGCGCGCACGGTGTCGATGGCGTAGGTGACGGCGGCCGGGTCGCCGGGCCCGTTGGAGACGAAGACGCCGTCGGGGCGGAGCGCGAGGATGGCCTCGGCGCTGGTGCTGGCCGGCACCGCCGTGACCTTGCAGCCGGCGTCGACCAGGCAGCGCAGGATGTGGCGCTTGAGCCCGAGGTCGATGGCGACGACGTGCCGCTCGGCGGGCTTGCTCGGGCCGACGCCCCACGCCCCGCGCGACTCGGTGAAGGCGTAGGCGTCCTTCGGCGTGACGCGGGAGACGAGGTCGAGGCCCGCCATCGACGGGGCTGCGCGCGCGCGCCGCACGAGCGCGGCGGGGTCGCCGGTGCCGAGGGCGCCGTTCTGCGAGCCGTGGTCGCGCAGGTGGCGCGTGAGGCGCCGGGTGTCGATGCCCGACAGCGCGACGACGCCGTGGCGCGCGAGGTAGGCGTCGAGCGTCTCGGTCGCGCGCCAGTTCGACGCGCAGCCGCTCGCGTCGCGCACGAGGAACCCCGCCACCTGCGGCTTGCCCGACACCGACTCGGCGTCGTCGAGGTTGACTCCGGTGTTGCCGATCTGCGGAGCGGTCATCGTCACGATCTGCCCGCAGTACGAGGGGTCGGTGAGGACCTCCTCGTAGCCGGTCATGCCCGTCGTGAAGACGACCTCGCCGACGGCGTCGCCCGTGGCGCCCCAGGCGACGCCCTCGAAGGTCGTGCCGTCGGCCAGGGCCAGGTGCGCTCGCTCGCCGCTCATCGTCGTCCGTCCGCCGCGTGCACGCTCATCGTCCCTCCGCGGCGTCGAAGATGACGACGCCGCCTGCCACGGTCAACTCGACCCGGCCGCACACCTCGCGGCCGAGCCAGGGGCTGTTCTTGCTCTTGGAGCGGAGGCGCTCGGGCGCGACCGTCCAGCGGCGCTCGGGGTCGACGAGCACGAGGTCGGCGGTGGCCCCCTCGCGCAACGTCGGCGCCTCGATCGCGATGATGCGCGAGGGCGCCGCCGTGAGCGCGTCGACGAGGCGCGCGAGCGAGAGGTGCCCCTCGCGCACGAGGCCGAGCAGCAGGGGCAGGCAGGTCTCGAGGCCGATCATGCCCGGCGAGGCCGAGTCGAACTCGCAGTCCTTCTCGAGCGGCGAGTGGGGCGCGTGGTCGGTGGCGATGGCGTCGAGCGTGCCGTCGGCGAGCGCGGCGCGCAGGGCGGCGACGTCGGCCTCGGAGCGGAGCGGCGGGTTGACCTTGCACGCGGTGTCGTAGCCGAGCAGCGCGGCGTCGGTGAGCGTGAGGTGGTGCGGCGTGACCTCGGCGGTGACCGAGAGGCCGCGCGCCTTCGCGTCGCGCAGCAGGCGCACGGCGCCGAGGCTCGAGACGTGGGCGACGTGGTAGCGGGCGCCGATGGCCTCGGCGAGCAGGAGGTCGCGCGCGACGATGATGTCCTCGGCGACGCTCGGCCAGCCGCGCAGCCCGAGGCGCGCCGAGATGGCCCCCTCGTGCATCTGCGAGCCGGCCGTCAGCGCGTGGTCCTCGGCGTGCTGGATGACCGGCAGGTCGAAGGTGCGCGCGTACTCGAGGGCGCGGCGCATGACGGCGCTCGAGGTCACGCAGTGGCCGTCGTCGGAGACGGCGACGGCGCCGGCCTCGCGCAGATCGGCCATCTCGGTGAGCTCTTCGCCGGCCTGGCCCTTGGTGATGGCGCCGATGGGGTGCAGGCGCGCGCCGCCGATCTCGCGGGCGCGGGCGACCATCATCTCGGTGATGGCGCGCGTGTCGTTGACCGGGCGCGTGTTGGGCATCGCGCACACGTGGGCGAAGCCGCCCGCTGCTGCGGCAGCGAGGCCCGAGGCGATGTCCTCCTTGTACTCCTGGCCCGGCTCGCGGAAGTGCGCGTGCAGATCGACGAAGGCGGGCAGCAGCCAGCGCCCCGCGCCGTCGAAGGTGCGAACGCGCTCGGTGCCCGCGATGCCAGCAGCGGCGTCGGGACCGAGGCGGGTGATGCGCCCCTGCTCGACGACGACGTCGACGGTGGCGTCGAGCCCCCGCGACGGGTCTACGGCACGGACACGCGTGAAGACGAGGGGGCCGGCGGCGTGGGTCATCGCAGCGCGACGGCGAGTATCACACCGACGGCCCGGAGGGGAGGCGGCAAGATGCGCGACGAGCACCTTGACGGACGTGAGCGCGGCGGCTAATCCTCCGCTCGCTGCGACCGAGCGGCACGCGAAAGTGGCGGAATTGGCAGACGCGCAGGATTCAGGTTCCTGTGGGGTAACTCCCGTGAGGGTTCAATTCCCTTCTTTCGCACCCAGTTGAGTTGAGCCGTGAGCGCGCCGAGAGGCGCGCGGCGCTCTCCGAACAAACCCGAGACGCCGAGAGGCGCGCGTTGGCTTCTCAGAGCCCCGCAGCGCGCGGAGGCTCCACGGAATCCGGAGCGGCCCGAGGGGGGCGAGGCCGGCGTTCCGAGCGCGCGGGCAGCGGTAAACGTTACCCTGGCCGAAGGTCATGCGTGTAGTGTTCCTCGGGCGTTTGTCCGATGCCGATCTCGAGCCCCGAGCCTGTGGACCCGCTGGTCGCGCAGGCCGAGTCACGTCTCGGGCAGGTGTTGCGCGAAAAATGGCGCCTGGAGCGCCTGCTCGGCGTCGGCGGCATGGCCGCGGTCTACGCGGCGACGCACCGCAACGGGGCCAAGGCCGCGCTCAAGGTGCTGCACCGCGAGCTTGGCGCGCACGGCGAGATCAAGGCGCGCTTCCAGCGCGAGGGGTACGTCGCCAACGCGGTCGAGCACCCGGGCACCGTCAAGGTGCTCGACGACGACGTGACCGAGGACGGCTCGCCCTACCTCGTGATGGAGCTGCTCGAGGGCGAGACGCTCGACGGGCGCATGCGCCGCCTGGGGGGCTCGCTGCCCGCGAGCGATGCGCTGGGGATGCTCGACCAGCTGCTCTCGGTGCTCGTCGCCGCGCACGCCAAGGGCGTGCTGCACCGCGATCTCAAGCCCGAGAACCTCTTTCTCACGCTCGACGGCACGCTCAAGGTGCTCGACTTCGGCATCGCCCGGCTGCGCGAGAGCGCGAGCGCCGACAGCGCGACGCGCACCGGTACGGTGATGGGGACGCCGGCCTTCATGGCGCCCGAACAGGCGCGCGGGCTGCACTCGGAGGTCGATGCACGCACCGACCTCTGGGCCGCAGGCGCCACGGCGTTCGCGCTGATGGTGGGGCGCGCGCCGCACGATGGGCGCACGTCGAACGAGGTGCTGCTCAGCGCGATGACGCAGCCCGTCGCCCCCATTTCCTCCTGCGTCGCGGGGCTCGGTGCCCACGTCGCGGCGTTCGTCGATCGGTCGGTGAGCTTCGCGCGCGACGCGCGCTACGCCGATGCGCTCGCGATGCA
>CAITLX010000702.1 GCA_903893335.1 uncultured delta proteobacterium
CCGCCTCGCCGAGCGGCTCGCGTCGCGCGGCGCCGAGGTGCACACCTCCGCGCGCGTCACGGCCCTGCGCCGCACGGGCGACGGCGCGTGCGAGGTCGCTTGGGAGCAGGACGGCGCGCCGCGGTCGCGCACCTTCGACCAGGTCCTCTGGACGGCGCCCACCGCGCTCGCCATGAAGGCCGCATCGCCCGAGCTTCAGCCCCACCTCGAGGCGACGGCGCGCGACTACCCGACGTCCGCGACCTACCTCGGCGTCGCGTGCCTCGTGCTCGCGCTGAAGAAGCCGCTCACGCGCTGGTACGTGCTCAACCTCGGCGACAGCTCCATCCCGCTGACGGGCGTCATCGAGATGACCAACCTCGTCGCGCGCGACCAGACCGACGGCCTGTCGCTCGTCTACCTGCCGCGCTACCTCGCGAGCGACGACCCGACGTTCGATCTCCCCGACGACGCCATCGCCGAGCCGATGCTCGCCAAGGGCATCGAGCGCCTCTTTCCCTCGTTCGATCGCCGCGACATCGTCTACCAGGGCGTGCACCGCGCGCGGCTCGTGCAGCCCTTGCCGCTCGTACGCCCCCACGGCGGCGGGCGCGACGGCGACGTGCCGGGCGTCGAGCGGCCGCTGCAAGTGCTCAACACGAGCATGCTCGCGTGCGCGACGCTCAACAACGACGAGGTCATCGCGCTCGTCGATCGCTTCGTCGCGAGCAACGCCGCCGCGTTCGCCTAGCGGGCGCGGCGTCGCGCCCGCCCGTGCCATCGCCCGACGACGGGCCTACACTTCCGACTCCACGACTCGCTCGGGCAAGAGGCACACCATGCGACTCTCGATCCTCGCGGCGGCCGCGCTCGGCGCCTTCGCGCTCGCTGCACCCCTCTTGGTCGGCTGCGGCAGCAGCGACGCCGGCTCGCCCGCAGGCGGCGGCGCCACCGTCGCGTCCGGCTGCGCGAGCTTCGCGTCGGGGCGCGGTGCGTCGATACCTTCCGCCTCACGGGCGTGACGCTCACGCCCGCCGCGCTCGAGTCGTGCGCGGCCAGCTTCGCCTCGCTCTCGTGCGCCGACACGCTCGCCGGCGTGCAGCCCGCGGCGTGCGGCGCGACGGGCAACCGCGCCGACGGCGCCGCGTGCTCGGCTGGCTCGCAGTGCAAGGGGGGCGCGTGCCGCACCACCACCGAGGGGGGCTGCGGCACCTGCGTGACGCCGCTCGCGGCGTCGGCCACCTGCGACGCGACGAAGGACCTGTGCGTGCAGGGCCTCTTTTGCAGCGCCGCCACGCGCTGCGAGGCTCCGGCCCACAGCGGCGAGCCCTGCTCGGCCACCGCGCCGTGCGCCGGGGGGCTCTTCTGCGATGGCGCCGCGTGCGCGCCGCTGCTCGGCGCGGGCGCCGACTGCTCGGCGGGCCAGACCTGCGACGCAGGCGCGGGGCTCATCTGCAACGGCGTGACGAAGAAGTGCGCGGCGACGGCGCTGGCCGCCACCGGCGCGGCGTGCGGCCTCGACACGACGAACGGCGACGTGACGCTCTGCCAGGCCGGCGCGCAGTGCGACTTCGCCGCGGGCCACTGCGTCGCGCAGCTGAAGGAGGGCGCCGCGTGCACCCTCGACCCGAAGACGGGCACCAGCACCTGCACCGCCGGCCTGCAGTGCGTGTCGGGCGCGTGCACGACGCATTACCCCACCTGCGACTGAGCGCGCACGACGCATTACCCAACCTGCGACTGAGCGCGCCCGCGCCGCTTTACCCCACCTGCAACTGATCGCGGCGATCGCAGCGACCGCGCGCGCTCAGAGCGTGCGGAACCTCGCGCGCACCTCGCGCAGCGTCGCGGCGAACTCGGGCGTCTCGGTCACGTTCTCCTGCCAGGCCAGCCCGCGCTCGATGAGGTCGTACGACTCCTGGATGCGCGCGCCGGGCACGGTCGCGCCGCTCGCGTCGCGATCGCGACCGAGCAGCCAGACGTGGTCGGCGACGGCGAGCGCGGCGGCGATGTCGTGGGTGACGACGATGATGGTGTTGAACTCGTGCACCGAGGCGACCTCCTGCACGAGGTCGATGACGTTGCCGACCTGCACGATGTCGAGGCCGCTGAACGGCTCGTCCATCAGCAGGTAGTGCTCGGTGCACATGAACTGCTGCGCGATGGCGACGCGCTGGCGCTGGCCCCCCGAGAGCTGCGCGGGGTACTTGTCGGCCGCGTCGTCGAGCTTGAAGCGCGCGAGGTACTCGCGAGCGCGCGTCTCGGCCGCGTCGGCCGAGAGCCCCGCCTGCCGCCCGGCGACCAGCAGGTTGCCGAGCACGCGCCGGTGCTGAAAGAGCGGGTAGCTCTGCGCCACGACGCCGACCATGCCGCGCTGCACGGGCACCGCGCCCTCGCCCAGCACGACCGAGCCGCTGTCGGGCGGGTTGAGGCCGGCGAGGATGCGGAACAGCTGCGTCTTGCCGATGCCCGACGGGCCGAGCAGCGCGACGACCTGCCCGGTCGTGCGGCCCGGCCGGATGACGTCGCGGATCTCGAGGTTGACGTCGCGCAGCACCGGGCGACCGCCGAGAGCGAGCGACACGTTCGCGACGCGCAGGAGCGTCGAGCCGTACTGGGACGACTCCGGCAGCGAGGTGCTCATCGGCGCTCGGTCTCCAGCGCGGCGTAGGGGAGCATGGCCTGCTTGACCACGCCGATGACCCAGTCTTGCAGCACGCCGACCAGCAGGATGACCAGCTGGATCGCGAACACCTCGGCGAGGTGAAACTGCTTGTTCTGGTTGAGCAGCATCGCGCCGACGCCACCCTCCGAGCGCGAGATGCCCTCGACCATGGTGAGCATCATCCAGCCCATCGCGGCGTTCTGGCGCAGCACCTCGAAGGCGTCGGCGGCGGTGCCGAGCACGACGACCTCGCGCACGACGTGCCACTCGCCGAAGCGCAGCGTGCGCGCGTGCTCGAAGCGCTCGCGCGGGATGGCGAGGATGACGGCCGCCATCGAGGTGACGAAGAACACCGTCATGCCGAAGACGAGCGTGGCGATCTTCAGCGGCCGGCCGCCGCCGACGGTGAGCGTGAACAGCAGCGTCAGCCCGACGAGCCCGAGGAAGCGCCCCTTGGAGACGGCGCCCACGATCGGCCGCATCGCCGGGATGACCGTGGCGTACGACAGCCCCAGCGAGACGACGAGGGTGATGGCGAGCGCCTCGAGGTTGAGCCCGATGCTCGTGACGAGCTCCTGGCCGAGCCCCTGGGTCATCCAGAGGTCGCGCAGCGCCGCGACCACCTCGAGCGGCGAGGGGAGCACCTTGAGCGGCGAGGTCACCCAGAGCGCGAGCACCACGCCGAGCTGAACGACCGCGATGCCGCGGAGCACCGTGGGGGAGATGGCGCGGTTCGGCGCGAGGGCGTCGAGCCACGCGCCGACGCCACCGCGCGAGGCTGAGGTCATCCGCCCGTCGTGCCGAGCACGATCTCGACGCGGCGGTTCTGCGCGCGGCCGGCCTCGGACGAGTTGGGGGCGACGGGGTTCTGCGAGCCGTGCGAGAAGACGCGCACGCGGCCCGACGGGAAGTTCACGGGCGCCTTCTTCTCGAGCCACGCCTTGACGGCGAACGCGCGCTCCTCGGACAGGCGCTGGTTGGCGTCGACGCTGCCGGCCGCGTCGGTGTGGCCGTGCACCTCGACGACCGTGCCGCTCGCGACGAGCAGATCGCGCAGAAGCTGGTCGAGCTCGCGCTCGGCGGTGCCGGTGAAGGTCGCGCGCCCGGTGTCGAAGTTGATCTGCCAGGCCTTGCGGCTGACGACGCTGGTCACCTTCTGGGCGGCGTCGAAGCGCGTCACCTCGGCGTCGGCCTTCGGCGCGCCCTTGGTCGAGAGCCCCTGCACGTACGACGTGTCGAGGATCTGCCCGACCGGCGCGTAGCTGGGGAAGAGCTTGGGGTACTGCTGCACGACGATGTCGCCGAACACCTTGTAGGTCGCGGCGAACAGGTTCTGCGAGCCCGGCGTGAGCCCGAACAGCAGCAGGTTGTCGGCGAGGTTGTTCACCGTCGAGCCGCCGAGCGACACCGACAGGCCCGCCTTGTCCTTCTCGACGACGCCTCGGAAGTACTTCTCCCAGTACGAGCCGACCTCTTCCTTGTAGACCTGCGCCGAGAGCGCCGCGCCGGTGCGGAGCGCCTCGGGGTTGGACCGCACCTGATCGGCCGCGTCGAAGAAGGCGCCGAGCATCCCCTCGACGAGCGGGCGGTTGTCCTTCATCCACTTGTCGATGCCGATGATGACGTTCGGCATCTGCGAGCTGTACTCCTTCGTCGAGACGATGGAGACCAGGCCACCCTTCTTGCGCGCGACGTTCACGTCGCCGGGCGTCCAGGTCACCACGCCGTCGACGCACACCTTCTTCTTCGCGCCCGTCAGACGGCCCGCGGAGACGACGGGGCGCTCCTCGCAGTAGCCGGTGACGTACTTCTCGGCGGCGTCGAGGTAGTCGTTGGTGGCGACCCAGTTGAGGCAGGTCGGGTCGTACGTCTTCTCGTCCGGGTTGTTGCAGATGCCGTTGTCGCCGAGCCACTTCATGGCGATGTTCCAGTCGCCATCGCGCAGGAAGCCGGAGACGACGCCGCCGCGCGCGGCCTGGGGATCGGCCTTCCACGCGGGCGGCCCCATGAGCTTGTCCTCGCCGCGCGAGTAGCCCATCGAGCCGACGACCTTCGCCTTGTAGGCGGGGCCGAGCTTGCCGAGCGTGCCGTTGACCCCCTCGAGGAACTGCGCGCCGCCGTCGCCCATGATGGCGACGAAGTGGGCGCCGTTGGCGGGCTGCGCCTGGCCCTTCGAGAGGTCGGTCGCGAACGCGACGAGCGACTCCTGCATCTTGCCCGTGTCGTCCTGGCGCTGAAACTCGAGGTCGACGCCGTGCTCGCACATCAGGCTGCCCTTGTTGGCGCGCGCGCCGCCGTTGGCGAGGATGCCGCCGAGCTGCGCGTTCCACGCCATGACGAGGAAGCGCACGTCGGTCTTGTCGGTGCACCCGGGCACGCGCTGGGGCAGCACCATCTCGGCGACCGGGGCGGCGCTCGAGTCGGGGGCCGGCGGCAGATCGGCGCGCGGCGGCACCTTGGACGACGCGACCGGCGGCGGCGGCATCACGCGGTCGAGCAGACCGGTGCCCTTCGCTGCGACGAAGACGGCGGCGCTCGCGCCCACCACGAAGAGAACCTTGGACAGCGGAGTGAGCTTCATGAGGTCGAGTCCCCTTGGATGACGCCGAAAGCTACCGGAATCGGGTGGCGGAGCCAACCGAAGCGCGCCGACGGCCGAGCGACGCGCCCGACGCACGGCGCTTCGCTTGCGGCGCCTCCGCGCTGCGCCTACCTTCGTCGGCCATGTCGAGCTTCCTCCGCAAGGTCGCGGGCGCATTCGTGGTGCTGGACGACGGCGCGGGCGACGCCTCCCGCGAGGAGAGCCCCGCGGCCAACCTCGACGACCTCACGCGCGACGCGGCGGGCCTGCTCACGCAGCTCGAGCCCTCGGCGCCGCAGCCCTCCGCGGGCGGCGCGCCGGGCGCGAGCGCCGCGGACGCGTCTCCCATGGCGATGACGGCCGAGGACGTCTTCCGCGCCGAGCGCATCGTCGACGACGCGAACAGCGCGCCGCGCGTGATGAAGCTCATCGCGGGGCTCACCATGTTCCCCCGCGAGCAGCAGCTCGCGATGGTGCGCGCGATGGACGCCGCCGACGACTCGTGGGCCGAGCCGGCGGTCGTGGCCGACGCGCGCCGCCGCCAGGACGCGCTGCGCCAGCACCTCACGCGCGTCGCCGAGGAGCGCGCGCGACGCACCCAGGAGATCGCCGACGAGGTCGAGCGCACCCGGCAGGGGGGCGCCGCGGTGCTCGCCGAGCTCGACCGCCAGATCGCCGCGCTGCACGCGCGCCGCGAGCAAGAGGCGCAGCAGACGGCCAGCGCGCTCGCGCAGCTCGAGGTGCGTCAGGGCGAGGTCGTCGAGCGCGAGACGCGCGCGCGCCAGGGCATCTCGCAGGTCATCCAGGCGCTCGTCAGCCTGCTCGCGTTCCTCGGCGCGCCCGAGCGGCGCCCCGGCGGCTGAGGGGCCGCGGCAGCCGCCGTACCGCGCGCACCGTTCCATGTCCGACCGCGAGCCGACGCCGCCGTACCGCTGGGAGGCCTTCGTCCACTGGGCGAACCTCGGCCTGATCGCCGCCATGGGCGTCGCGGGGGCCGTGTTCGACCCGATCGTCTGGATGGCGATCCTGCCCGTCGAGGCGGGGCTGCTCTGGACGCTGCCCGATCTCGCCCCCTTTCGCGGCGCGGTCGACGAGAAGCACCGGCGCGTCCGGGTGCAGACCGAGCGCGCCTACTTCCTGACGCAGCTCTGGGGGCTGGCGCCGCGCGCGCCGCTCGGCCCGCTCGACGCGCTGCGGAGCCTGCTGGTCGAGGACGACCGCGACGACCTCGACCAGCGCGTCGTCGAGCGCGGCGAGGACTTCGAGACGTACGCCGAGATGCGCGACATCGTTCGCCGGCTCGCCGAGATGGTGCCGCTCGAGTCGTCGCGCGTCGGCGACGCCGACATCGCGCGCCTCGAGGAGGCGGTCAACGGCTGGCTGCGCATCCTGCTCGCGTGCAGGCCCATCGCGCGCGCGGTCGCGACCATCGACGAGGCCGCCGTGGCGCGCGAGCTCGCAGGCGTCGAGGCCCAGCTCGCTGCCGCGACGGGCCCGACGCGCAGCGCGCTCGCCGAGCGCAAGCGGCTGCTCGAGGCGCAGGTCGCCCGCGCCCCGAAGCTGCGCGCCACGCTCGAGCTCCTGCGCGCGCGCGCGCAGGCCATCCCCCACCAGCTGCGCAACCTCCACGCGCAGGTGCTGACCGACCCCGCCAAGGACGTGCAGAGCGCGCTCGACGACATGGTCGAGCGGCGCGATCTGCTCGCCGATGCGCTCTCGGACCTCGAGGGGGACGGCAACCTGAGCGAGGCGCTCGCCGAGCTCGCCTCGGCGCGCACCGCTCCGAAGGGCGCCGCGGCAGCGCGCGCCCGCGTCCCCGCGCGCTAGCCCCGCACCGCGCTCACTCCCTGGCGGAGCGCGGCCTCGCGCTCACTTCATCGCAGAGCGCACCGCAGCGCTCACTTCAGGCTGATGCCTGCGTCGCCGCTCGGCGCTCACTTCATGCTGGAGCGCAGCTTCGCGATGCTCGACGCGTCGCGCGCGCGCGCGATGGTGCCCCCGAGCTGATCCATCACCGACTCGGCGATGGCCGCGAGCGACGCGCGCTCGACGCCGACCACATCGGCGAGCGCGCC
>CAITLX010000703.1 GCA_903893335.1 uncultured delta proteobacterium
GACGCCCTGCACGTCGAGGACGACCGCGCCGTCGGCCTCTTCGGTCGCCACCGTACCCGTCAGCCGCCCGATCATCGTGCGCGCGACTCTACCCGACGCGCGCGCGGTTCAGTTGAGCTTCGCACCTTGGCAGATCCACGCGCGCACCAGCTCGAGCGTCGCGTCGGGGAGCCTCTGGCCCTGGCCCGGCATGCCGTCTCCGCAGGGAGGCGCGCCCGTCTCCGCGTGGCACGCGAGCCCCGACGCGTTCTGATCCTGATCGAGCTTGTGCATGAGGAAGCTCCTGGCCGGGTCGCCCGGCGTGACGCGCGGCATCGAGGCCTCGGTGGCCGCCGCGCCCTGCACCAGCGCCTCGTGCACCTGCCGCACGACGTCGGCGGTCGGGGGCCAGTAGGGGGGCGGGTACTGGCCCGACGCGGCGGTCGCGTGGAGGTTGGGGCCGAGGTAGAGGCCCGCGCCCTGCGTGCTGCCCTGCACCGCGTGGCACGAGCCGAACGCGCACGAGAGCGCGAAGACCTGCGGCATGACGTCGCGTTCGAGCGAGACGGCCGTCGCGCCGGGCGTGACCCCACCGTCCGCGTCGACGTACGCGTCGCACCCGAGCCGGGTCGAGGTCGCGGCGGGCGCGGCGTCCTCGCCCGAGCAGCCGGCGGCGAGGAGAGCCAGGGAGAGGACGAGACGGCGCAAGCGGGACCTCCGGTGACGTGGGGAGCCGTCATGCTAGCGGCCAGCAGGCGTCTCGTCGCGCGCGCACGCGGGCGAGGGCGTCGCGCCGCATGCTACCGTCCGGCCCATGCGCTCTCGGTCGATCGCCCGCGCCGCCACCGCCGCGACGCTCGCGGCCCTCGTCGCGGGCTGCGGCGCGCGGATCGCCCCGCCGGCGACCCCGCCCCCGCAGGCGGACGCGGCCCGACCGACCCGCGTGGCGCCGGTCGCCGACGACGCGTTCGCCGCGAGCTTGCACGCGCTGCTGCGCGACGGCTCGCCGTCGCCCGAGCGCTCCGCGCGCCTCGCGTCCGTCGTCGCGCGGCAGCTCGCGCACGCCGAGGAGCGCTTCGCCCTGAAGGACGGCGCGCGCGGGCTCGCGAGCGTGGCCGGAGCGGCCTACCTCGTGCGCGCGGGCGAGGCGCGCGCGGAGATGTTCACGGACGCCGACCGCGCGCTCGCCGAGGCGCTCCGGCGCGTCGCGCAGCGCGGCGACGAGGGGCGCGCGCTGGCGCTGCTCGACCTGCGCGCGATGGGAGCAGCGCCGGGCACGCCCGCGCGCGACGACATCGACGGGCACCTCGCCGCCCTGCGCTCGTGGCTCCAGGCGACCTCGGCCGACGACACCCTCGAGGCCGCAGGGCGCACCGAGCGCGTGCACGCGCAGCGCGCGCTGCTCGAGCCTACCGCCGAGGCCCGCAAGGCGGCGCGCGAGGCGACCCTCGCCTGGATCGACCGCGCCGCCGCCCTGCACGAGGGGGGCGGGCCGCCGCACGGCAGGGCCCGCCGCGAGGACGCGATCGAGGCCTACCGCGCGTTGCGCTCGGGCGCGCAGACGCTGGCTGCCCTCTCGCTGCGCGACGGCGACGCGAGCGCGGCGCTCGCCGACGTCGATCACGGCGCGACGCGGCGCATCGTCTCGCCTCTGCTCTACGCCGCCCTCGAGCGGGCCGGCAGCGGGGGCGACGCCGGCGCCTGGCGGGCGCTGCTCGGAGCGCTCGCAGAGCCGTCACGCAGCGCGGGCCCCGCGCCCCGAGGAGGCGACGAGGAGCCGGAGCTGCAGATCGCCCCCGAGCTGCTGCGCGCGGCGGTGTTCGGCGTCGCGGTCGAGGCCTTCCGCGTCGACCCGACCTCGCTCGAGGTCGCCGTGACCCTCGCCGGCGAGCTCGCGCGCGTCGGGCTGCCCGAGGCGCTGCCGCTCGTGCTCGCCGACGCCGTCGAGCCACGCGCCGATCCGGGCTCGGTCGGGGCGGCGCTCGGCCTCGTCGCCGAGACGATGGCGCGCGAGGACGAGAACGACGACGCGGCGTCCGCGCGGCGCGTCTACGAGGCCGCGCGACGACTGCTCGACCGCGCCGCGCGCCCCGATCTCGCCGGACGCGTGCGCCCGTCGCCGGCGCGCCTCGCGCTGCTCATGGGCGCCATCGACGTCCGCGTCGGCGATCTCGCCGCCGCGCGCCCGCTGCTCGAGCAGGCGTCCGCGGCCGAGCCGACCGCCGAGGCGCTCAGCTCCCTCGCGACCCTCGCGCGCCAGGCCGACGACCGCGCCCGCTCCCTCGCGCTCTACGCGCGCGCCGCCGAGATGGCCGCCGCGCAGGGCGATCTCCTCGGCGCCGCCGACGCCCACCTCGCCGCGTGCGACGTGCGGCTCGACGAGCGCGCGGGCGACGCAGCCCGCGAGGCGCTGGTGCTCGCGCTGCGCGGCGCGCTCGCCGCTCGCGCCAAGGCGAGCGCGCCCAGCGCCCGCGTGCGCGCCGAGGTGC
>CAITLX010000704.1 GCA_903893335.1 uncultured delta proteobacterium
CCCGCCGCCGCCCAGGTGCTCGCGTACCTCGCCACATTGCGCGCCTTCGGCATCGCAATCGACGCGTGCGCGGCTGCCTTCGACATCCCGCTCGTCGCGCTCGTGGCCGACCTTCCGCTCACGCCGTTCGGAGTCGGAACCCGAGAGCTCGCCACCGTCCGGGTGCTCGCCGGCCGCGGCCCCACGCCGGCGCTGCTCGCGGCAGGGCTCGCCGCGTCGACCGTCCTGCGCGCCGTACCGGCCGTCCTTGGCCTGCCGTCGCTGGTACGCCTCGTCGGTCGCCTGCTCGCGCGGCGACCTCGCGCCTGACCAGCCTCTCGATGCACCCTCCGCTGGGCCTGCGGGGGCGCACTTTGCTGCGAGGGCATCACGGACGTGCGCGGTTTCCATGTTTTGCGTACGACGCCAGAGTCGGTGCGCCTGACTCCTGCGGAGACTTTGGACCATGCTACGATTCCTGCTGGATGAAAATCGCGTTCGTCTACCCGTCGTTCCACACGCAACCGTTCAACGAGAACCTCCCGACCGTGGACGACGAGTTCGGGCTCTTTCCCCACCTCGGTTTCGGGTGGGCGGCTCGGGTTGCGAAGGAGCTCGGTTGGGAGGTCCGGCTGTTCGACGGCCTGGCGACGCGGGCGCCCATCGAGCAGGTCATCGCCGACGTCCGGGCGTTCGGTCCCGACCTCGTCGGGTTCTCGGCGCACGCATGTCAGACGTTCCGCTTCATGCTCGACTGGGCGAAGCGCATCAAGGCCGCGCTCGGGTTGCCCACGCTGGTCGGCGGATACGAGGCGAAGGTGTACCCCGACGAGATCATGGGGCACGGCTGCTTCGACTTCCTCTGCGCGGGCGAGAACATCACCTTCCTCCGCGAGTTCCTTCCGGCATTCGAGCGCGGCCACGGTTACGAGAAGGTAGCCGAGCTCTACTACTTCCGGGGAGGCGAGGTCGTCCGCACCTCCCCTCGCGCCGAGAAGCTCTCCTTTCGCGACTTCCCGACGCCCGATCGGAGCATCTACCCGAACCACCTCTACTACTCGCACGTCTCGCAGCGGCGCTTCTTCACCATTGGCATGAGCGAGGTCGGGTGCCCCTATCCGTGCTCGTTCTGCTGCATGCGCAACAGCGGCTTCGACGCTCGCACGCCCGAGCAACTCATCGCCGAGATGGAGGAGTGCATCGCACTCGGTATCCACGAGATCGACTGGTTCGATCCGCTGATGTTGCACAACCGCGAGCGGGTCATGGCGGTCGCGCGAGAGGTCAAGCGGCGCAAACTCGATATCATCTGGTCATGCCGATCGCGCGTCGACTCGCTGCAGTTGCACAGGAGCGACGGCAAGGTCGACGAGGAGATGATCCGCACCCTCGCAGAGGGCGGCTGCCGGAGGATCTACTTCGGCATCGAGTCTGGAGACGACGACGTGCTGCGTGCCATGATGAAGGGTCAGCGGGCGACAGCGCAGATCCGCAAGGTGCTCGCATGTGTCGCCGAGCACGGCATCATGGCGCTCGGCTTCTTCATCCTCGGCGGCCCTGGGGACACGCCCGAGACGTGCAAGCGCACGATCGAGTACTCGCTCACGCTCCCGCTCGCGTATGCCCAGTACCAGATTGCGATCATCAAGCCCCACACGCAGCTCGAACAGCAGTACGTGATCGACGGCACCGGTATCGACTACTGGCGCGAGTACATGCGCGGTACGATCGACGAACATCTCCTGCCCACGCCATGGACGGAGATGACGCGACCGGAGCTCGAGCGCATGGCTCGCCAAGCGTATTTCCGCTTCTACGGACGGCCGCGGTACGCAGCGAACATGCTGCGCCGGATCGAATCGTGGGGCGAACTGCAACGGTACGCTCGGGTGGGCAGCCAGTTGCTCATCCGTCCGCTGCGCCCTCCGACGGGGGTCGAGCTCTCCAGCGCGCGCCGCGCCCTCCGCGCGACCGGCACGTTCGCGGAGGCGTTGATGACGGCCGCCAACCCTGGGGCGCGACACCCCGTGTTCCGCGCAGGCGGGGGCGTGAAGGGAGCCTTGCGCCTCGCCAAGAAGGAGTACTCGCGGTCGCACACCGATGCGGTACTGACCGAGGAGCGCGCAACCGAACTCTTGCACCACATCAAGGCGAAAGCCGGTGGCGTCTCGCCCGCTACGCCGAAAGCGGCGAGGGGTCGGTACGAGCCCGTGATGGACGCGCTGCGTGCCGAGGCACTCGCCGCGAACAAGCCGCTCGTGCAACTCGGTGGTCGGGGCGGTGACACGGTGTCAACGTGTCGCGAGGACGTTGAGCAGGGTGGCGGGGTCGAGGGCGACGGCGTGGTTGAACTCGACGCGTGATGCCCCCCAGCACTCGTCGCAGCCGGTCCGCCTCGTCGCGGCCAGCGCCGCCGCGACCCCGTGCTCTCGAAGGTTGGCCACGCGAGTCGGGCGCGTGACGTCCGTGCACGCCAGGACGTCGCCGTTGGCCTCGATGCGGAAGTAGAGCAAACCTGCCGCGCAGGCGATCGGGCGGCGCGCCGGGAACGCGGCGAGGTGTTCGAGCGTCGTGAGCGACGACGCGATGAGCGGGTTGCCGCTGCGCTTCTCCTGAATCAGCAGGGCGATCGCGGCGCGATACGCGTCGGGCGGCGGCGTGATCGGGTTCGCGACCTCCGAGCCGAGCCGGTCGAGCGTGCCGGGTTGAAACGAAATCTTCGCGTCGTACCGACGGGCCGCGTCGAGCAGCCAGCGGACCGCGCCGACATTGTGCGTCGAAAGCACAGTGGTGATTCCGAGCGGAATCCCGGCGTCGCGCGCGGCGTCGAGCGCCGCCATGACGTCGGCGAAGCTACCGCGCCCGCGCGCGCGGTCGTGCACGTCTTCGGGCCCATCGAGGCTGAGCGTCAGCGTCGACACGCGCCGCAGCACTTCGATGCGGCCCGGGACGAACGTGCCGTTGGTGTTGATCGAGTGTGCGATGCCGCGCTCGGCCACACGACCGAGGATGTCCCCGAGGTCCTCGCGCAGGAGCACCTCGCCTCCGGTGAATTGCAGGTATGCAGTACCGAGACGCGCGAGCTCGTCAATCGTGGCGACGACTTCGGTCGTCGTCAGCTCGGCGGTCTCGACGAGCGGGATGTAGCAGTAGCGACAGCGCAGGTTGCACCGGTTCAGCAGACGCCAGCTCACAACGAGCGGCGTCGCGCGCCCGCTCACCTTTGCAGCGAGGAGGGCCGCCCCACACCGCGCCGCCTGCGCGAGCCTCATCGGGCCGCCCAGGCGCGCCACGCGCCGCGCCGTTCACCGTTGATCACGACGCATCGTCGCACGGCACGCCCGAGGTCGCCATCCGGTGCGTCGTCGACCACGACGGCCACGGACCGTCGCGCCGCGGAGACGTCGGGGCTCGACGCCGGATCGGAGCTGGCTCCCTCTGCGCCGATGCGGCGCTACGTCGTTCGCAGCCCGGAGACGCGCGATGCGGGATTGGACGCCGACATCACGCAACTCAGGCTCCGCGCAAACGAACGCGGCGCACATTCTGCGCGTCCGCCTCGTCGAGCGCATCTGGCTGACCGGCGTCGGGCGGAGGAGCGACATGAGGGGAGAATGCGGAGTGGCAGCCTCGCGGCGAGGCCGCCGGGATCACCACGCGCGGAGGTCTACCCGAGAGCGCGCTCGATGTCGAAGCTGGGCACTGCATCCGCTGGGAGCGACAGCCGCGAC
>CAITLX010000705.1 GCA_903893335.1 uncultured delta proteobacterium
CCCCTTCGGCCAGGCGAGGCGCCGCGCCGCCACCGCGAGCACCAGGGTCACGAGGGCGAGCAGCGCGAGCGCGCGCGCCATCGGGTGGCGCTCGAACGTGCGCCTCGGCCGCTCGTGGAAGATGCCGGCGAGCGTGTCGCGCACGCGCCCCCCGGTGAGCGCCGCGACCTGCGCGAGCAGCGCGCGGTCGCCGCCGGTCGAGCGCAGCTCGTCGCCGGTGGGCAGCGCCGCGCCCGTGGTGCCGACGAGCTGACCCGAGAGGGCGTCGTGCACGCTCGTGACGAAGGTGCCCGGGTGGGGGAGCGGCACCGTCGCCGCGTAGGCGCCCGCGCCCGACGGGTCGAGGGGCACGTCGCGCGCGAAGCCGTCGGGGCCCCGCACGTGCGCGACGAGGCGCCGGTAGGTCTGCGTGCGCCCGTCGTCGCCGACCACGTCGGCGCGCAGATGCAGCGCGCCCGAGGCGGCCTCGCTCGCGAGCCGGACGCGCGGGTCGTCGGCGTGGCGCGCGAGGTCGCGGCCGAGCTGACCGACCAGGCGGGCGGCTCCGGGCCACGAGGTCCAGGCGAGCCCCCAGCGCCCCTTGAGGTCGCTCGTGAACGCGCCCGCGCGCCCGATGCCGACCGACCAGGTGGCGAGCACGGGGTCCCCCTCGGGGCCGGCGAGCAGCACGCTGGCGCGCGGCTTGGGGATGGTGACGACGTAGCCGCCGAGCGCCGGAGCCGCGCCGACGTCGACGTCGCGCGTCGGCGCCATGGGGACGCCGGGCACGACGTGGAACGGCTCGTCGTGGATGGAGCTGCGCGCCGCGAGCACCGTCTCCTGGGCGAAGACGGCGGGGAGCCGCGTGGCGTCCTCGACGAGGTAGAAGCGCCCCTTGCCGACGTGCGAGAGCACCTCGAGCTCGGCGGTGTCGTGGCCGTGCCCGAGCGAGACGACGCTCGTCGTGGTGCCGCGCGTGGCGGCGGCGCCGACCAGCGCGCGGCAGCCCGTGAGCCGCTCGGCGTCGTCGCCGTCGGCGAAGAGCAGCAGGTGGCGCAGCGAGGTCGTCTCGCCCTGGAGCTTCGCGTAGCCCTCTTGCAGGGCGAGGTCGACGTAGATGCCGCCGCCGCCCACCGCGGTCGCGCGGATGCGCTGCTGCACGGCGGCGAGGTCGCCGACGGGGGCCATCGGCCAGGTCCAGATCGTCGTGGTGTCCACGTGCTCGACGCCGAGGCGGTCGGACGGCCCGAGCAGCGCGGCCGAGCGCGCCGCGGCCTCGTTGGCGAGGTCGAGCTTCGTCGAGCCGCCCGGGACGCGCGCGCCCATCGAGCCCGAGATGTCGATGGCGATGACCTCGGCCAGGCTGTGCGCGCGGCGGTCCTGCTTGCGATCGAACGAGACGGGCGACACCTCCTCGATGGGCGTGCGGCCGTAGCCGCCGGGCCCCATGGAGCGCTCGCCGCCGAGCAGCAGGAGCCCGCCGCCGAGGTCGCGCGTGTAGGTCGCGAGCGCGTCGAGTTGCGCGGGAGAGACCTCCGACGCGGCGACGTCGGAGAGCACGACCAGATCGAGCTCGGCGAGCTCGTCGACGCCCGTGGGGAAGGCGCCGCGGCCCCCCTGGCGCACGCGGAAGCCCGCGGCGCTCAGCGCGTCGGCCACGAAGCTCGCCTGTCCGGCCTCCCCCTCGACGACGAGCGCGCTCGCGGCGCCGCGCACGCGCACGAAGGCCGTCGCCGCGTTGTTCTCCGCGATCTCGTCGACGCGCGGGTCGCGCGCGCTCACCTCCACGTCGTAGCGGTGCAGCCCCGGCTCGGACGCGACCTCGCGCAGGCGCACGACGTCCTCGCCCGCGCCGATGCGCGCCGCGCCGCGCCGCACGAGCTCGCCGTCGCGCTTCACGCGGATCTCGACGTCGGTCGCCTCGGTCGAGGAGGTGACGATGCGAAGATCGAGCGGCTCGCCGCCATCGACCCGGCCGGGCATGCGCACGGCGACGAGGCGCACGTCGGGCACGGCGCGCGGCTCGAGGGGGAGCACATCGACCGCGACCCCCGCGGCGACGGCGGCGGCTGCCGCGGCCAGCGTGTCGCCCCGCGTCGCCACGCCGTCGGAGACGAGCGCGATGCGCGTCGAGCCCGTGGCCGCCGACTCGGCGAGCGCGCGGCGCAGCGCGGCCTCGAGGTCGGTCGCGTCGCGCCCCAGCTCCGCGCGCTGCGGGGAGGGGAGCGTGCTGCGCGGGCGCGGGGGCTCCTCGAGCGCCGCGCCGGCGGCGAACGAGATGGTGCCGATGCGGTCGTCGTCCTTCATGCCGAGCTCGGCGCTGCCGAGCTCGCGACGCACGCGCTCGTCGGCGTGGGCGACCAGATCGATCGAGCGGCTGCGATCGAGGGCGACCAGCAGCGTCATGCGGTCGAGCGGGGTCCCGATCGACGCGCCGAGCGCGGCCCACGCCGCGGCGGCGGTCGCGGCTCCGACCAGCGCCTCGACCAGCGCGCGACGGGCGCTCGACGGGCGCCCGGCCATGCGCGCGAGGCGGTCGGCGACGTAGACCACGACGAGCGCGACCCCGACCGCGCCGCGTGCCCCGTCGAAGCGGACGAGGTCGGTCGCGGCGGGGAAATACCTGCCCGCGAGGCCGAGCGCGACGGGGGCGAGCCCTGCGAGCACCAGGGCCACGAGCAGCGGGCGGCGCCGGACGCGCACCCGCTCACGGCTCCCGCGCGCGAGCCAGTAGGCGTCGAGCGCGACCAGCAGCAGGGCCGCAGCGGCGAGCCAGGGCGCGAGCTCGGTGTGGGCCTCGAGCGGCTTGACGTCGATGGCCACCGCGGTGCCTCGCGGTCGGGGCGCGAGCGGCGGCGGCGCGAGGTTGCTCTCGCGCTCGGAGAGCAGGCCGACCGGCACGAGGACGCTGCCGGGGCGCGCGCCGCCCCACGACAGGTGCCAGAGGCCGGCCTTGGTCGCGTCTCCGACGATGGCGAGCCCCTCGTTCGCGCGCACCTGCCGCGTCGGCGCCGACGCTCCGGGCGGGGTGACCGAGACCTCGGCGACGTCCGGAGGGACGCGCACGCGCAGCGGTTCGCCGGCGGCGGCGGTCGCCAGGGTCGCGCCTGTTCGGTGGGCGCGCGCCTGCTCGAGCACGTTGCGCACGAAGAGCACGAACGAGGGCTGGAGCGGCCAGTCGCTCTCGCCCACGTCGAAGCCGACGATCGTCGCGGCGCGGCCGAAGCGCGTCGCGTCGGCCACGAGCGTTCCCTCGGTCGAGCGCACGAGGGCGCGATCGGCGCCGGCGTCGAGCAGGTGGGCCGCGGCGACGTGCACGCCGTCGAGCGAGAGGAACCGGAGCCTCGGATCGGTGACGCTCCACGACGTGACCGCGGGGTGCGCGACCGACGCGGCGCCGACCTCGACGTCGAGGCACCGGCCGGGCGGCGGGTCGATGACGAGCAGATCGGTGCCACGCGTGCCGGGCGCCGGGCACGCGCCGTCGATGACCACGAGCGCGTCGTCGGGCACGTCGGCGCGAGCGAGGTCCGCGGGGCGCCCGCGCCGCAGATCGACGCGCGGATCGCTCGCGAGCGCCCGCTCGAGCCAGGGGGACGCGCGGTCGCTGGCGAGCACCACGGGCAGGCGCGTGCCGGAGGGCACGCGCGCCCACGCGACGTCGTCCACCGCGAGCGCGTCGTGGGGCGTGATCTCGAGGGCGAGGCCGCGCCCCACGTCGCCGGGGCTCGGCCGGAAGGCGAGCACCACGGGCGCCCGCTCGCCGGGCTCGACCACCAGGCGGCGCGACGCGAGCACGTCCGAGGCGCCCTCCTCGCGCAGCGTGGCCCAGAGCTCGCGCGGACGCGCGCCGAAGTTGGCGACGAGCGCGAAGGCCTGCACCTCGTCCACCTGACGCGTCGGGTCGATGCCGGTGCGCACGTCGACGCGCACGATCGCTGCGTTGTCGAGCGAGCCGCCCGAGCGCACGACGTCGATGGGCAGGGCCACGTCGTCGAGCGGCGACGCGTCCGCGAGCGCGCCGTCGGTGAACAGGACGATGCGCGCCTCGCCGCCGGTCTGGCGCAGCGCCTGGCTCGCGAGGGCGAGCGCGCTGCCCAGGTTGCCCTCGACGTCGTGCACCACGAGCGAGGCGAGCGCCTCGTGGAGCCGCGCGGTGTCCGAGCCGAGCGGCGCGACGACCCGCGCGTCGTGCCCCGCGTCGAGGATGAGGACGTCGGCCTCGGGCCCCCGCGCGTCGACCGCCGCGTGCGCCGCCGCGACCGACCGCTCGAGGCGTGAGCCTCGGTCGTCGTCGCGCGCCGCCATCGACGCGCTCGTGTCCACGACGAGCGCGAGGTGCCGACCCGGCAGGCGCCCCGTCCGCGTCGCCGGGCGTGCGAGCGCGAGGGCGAGGAGCACCACCGCGAGCGCCTCGAGCACGAGCGGGACGTGCACGCGCAGCCGCTGCCACGGGCTCTCGGCGAGCCGATCGCGCTGCGCGCCGGCCCAGAGCAGGGTGGACGCGACGCGCGTGCGCTCGCGCCGGACGCGCAGCACGTACAGCGCGACGAGCGGCACGAGCGCGGCGAGGCCCGCGAGTCCGGCGGGAGCGAGCAGCTCGAACGGCAGGCGCATCGGCGGTCCGTGGCCTCAGTCGAGCGAGCGCGCGACGAAGCGATCCATCACCGACTCGAGGGGCTCGTCGCTCCGCGCGCGGACGTAGGTTCCGCCGAGGCGCCGCGCGCACCCGCGAAGCTCGTCGCACAGGTTGGCCAGGCGCCGCGCGTAGGCGGCGAGGGTGGTCGGGTCGACCGAGATGTCGAGGGCCTCGCCCGACTCGGCGTCCTCGAGGGTGAGGTCTCCGTCGAGCGTGGGGTCGAGCTCGTCGGGGCTGAGCACCTGCACGAGCGCGACGTCGTGACCGGCCGCCCGCGCGGCGCCGAGCGGTCCCATCAGCGCGGCGGGCTCGAGGAAGTCGGAGACGAGCACGAGCCAGCCGGGGCGACCCGCGCGGCGGAGCAGCTCGGGCAGGGCCTGCGCGAGCCCAGCGGTGCCTCCGGCGGGGAGCGCCTCGAGCGAGCGCAGCAGCGAGGCGACGCCGCTGCGCCCGCGGGTGAAGGAGACGCGCGGCGCGTGGCCCGCGTCGACGCCGAGCAACTCGGCGCGCTCGCCGCGCGCGAGCGCGAGGGAGCCGATCGCCGCGCCGATCGCGCGCGCCGCCTCGCGCTTGGACGGAGCGCCGTGGTCCATCGAGCGAGAGGTGTCGATGGCGACGCGCACGACGACGTCCTCCTCGGCGCGGTAGAGCTTGACCACGGGCTCGTCGGTGCGCGCGTACGCGGCCCAGTCGATGCGGCGCGGGTCGTCGCCCGGGGCGTAGGCGCGGTGGTCGCGGAACTCGGCGCTCGAGCCGCGGCGCCCGCTCGTGCGCTCGCCGACCCCACCCGAGCGCGCGCGCGACACGAGGTGGCGGCGCAGCACCTCCAGGCGACGAAGCAGCGAGGGGTCGAGCGAGGTCACGCGCCCGCGCCCTCGGCTGCGGCGTCCTCGGCGGCCAGCTGCGCGTCGGCGCGCGCGAGCGCGTCGTGGTGCGCGGCGACGATCTGGCCCGTGCGGCGCACCCCGACGGCGAAGAGCGCGACGCCCGCGGTCGCCCACCCGAGCGCGCACGCGAGGGAGGCGATGACGGCGGCGTCGACCCGGCCCGCCGCGAGCGCGTCGAACGCCTTGACGACGAAGAGCGGCGAGGGGGACGCGATGACGAGCAGCGACTCGCTGCTGCGCAGCACGCCGCCGATCATCGCCGCGACCCACGGGCCGAACGTGCCGGCCGCGAACCCGACGACGACGACGATGCGCGCGCCGCTCGCGGCCGCTGCGCGCGCGCGGGCCCAGGTCGCGAGACCGACGAGGAAGAGGAAGAACGACGCCGAGACGTCGGCCACGGCGACGAGTCGCGCGACGTCGGCCGCCGGCGAGGAGCCCAGCGCGAGCGCGGCGACGACGCCGGTGCCCGCGACCAGCGCGATGCCGAGCAGGCCGGTCACGAGCACGAGCGTCATCGTGCGGGGGAGGCCCGGGCCGAGCCACCGCGCGACCGCGCCGGCGCCGGCGCGCGACCAGAGCCACTCGACGCGGCGCGAGGGGCCGAGCGCGTCGCCGACGAAGACGAGCACGAGCAGCATCGAGACGACGGCGTACGCGACGAGCGCGGCCATCGAGGCGTCGAAGCGCGACGCGCCCGCCCCGACCAGCACGAGCAGGCTCGCCCCGATCGCGGCGACGGGCGAGGCGACGAGCAGCCATCGCTTGAGCCCGGTCGCGCGGTCGTCGTTGGGGCCCGTCATCGCCGCGACGGCGAGCTCGTAGAAGAACCAGAGGGGCAGGAGCGCGCAGAGCGCCGGCACGACGAGGAGGTAGACGGCGTACGCGACGCCGAACGGCGCGCGCACGTACGCGGTGGGGAGCCACACCGGGTGCCCTGCGGCGACCGTGGGCCAGGCCTCGTGCGCGGCGTACGACAGGCCGAAGCCGAACACGCCGAAGGCGAACAGCGCCGTGCCGAACGAGACGATGAGCGAGATGCCGATGGCGGTCGCTGCGCGCGGGCTCCGGCTGCCGACGGCCAGCCCGAACGTCACGCCCACGGCGGCGAACGCGCCGAGGTAGACGAAGCCGACGACGACCTCGGTGACGGCCACGCCGCCGAAGAGGAAGGGGAGCGCGCCGACCGGAGCGATCATCGCGAGGTAGCCGCCGACCGTCGTCGCCGCGGCGAGCAGCTTGCCGCGCGCGATCTCGGCGGGGCGCATGCCGGTCAGCAGGAGCGCCTCCCACGTGCGCCCCTCGTGCTCCGAGACGACGGAGTTGGCGGCGATGGCGGGGCTGGCGAGGGCGACGACGAAGAACGCCATCGAGAAGAACGCCTGGTAGAGCGTCCGGCCGACGGACGCCGGCGTGCGGAACAGGCTCGCCATGCCCCCCATCGAGCACATGACGAGCGTGAGCATGGCGGTGACGAGCATCTGCGCGACGGGCGTGCGCCCCGCGCGGACCGACTGCGTCACCTCGCGCAGCCAGATGGGGTTGGGGCGGCGCGCGGCGGCGCGGAGCGCGTCGAGCGCGCGGGTGCGAAGCGGCGTCACGGGCGGTCTCCCTGCGTCATCTCGAGGAAGATGCGCTCGAGCTCGCGCCGCTCGGGCTCGCACCCGACGACGTCGACGCCGTGCGCGACGAGCTGCCGCACGACGGCGGCGACGAGCTGATCGTCGCCCTGGTAGGAGACGTGCAGCCACTCGTCGCGCGCCTCGACCGAGACGATCCCGGGGCCACCGGCGAGCGCGGCAGCGGCGCGCTCGAGCGGCCCGAGCACGCGCACGCGCAGCCTCCGCACGGCGCTCGCGGGCACCGACACGCCGCCCGCCGTCACGAGCCCCGGCTCGCCCGACGCGTCGAGCGCGGAGGCGTGCGGCGAGGCGCCGAGGCGCTGCGCGATCTCGTCGATGGGCCCCGCGACGACGAGGCGACCGCGCTCGAGGATCGCCACCGAGGTGCAGATGTCGGCGAGCTCGGTGAGGATGTGCGACGAGAGGAAGATCGTCTTGCCGAGCGAGCGCAGCTCGAGCAGCAGGTCGCGCAGCTCGATGCGCGCGCGCGGGTCCAGATCGCTCGCGGGCTCGTCGAGCACGAGCACCTTCGGGTCGTGCAGCAGCACGCGCGCGAGCTGCAGGCGCTGGCGCATCCCCTTCGAGAGCTCGGCGACGAGCCGGTGCTGCATCTCGCCGAGCTCGGTGAGCTCGACCACCGTGGGCACCACGCGCGACGCGGCGACGCCGAACGCGCCGGCGAAGAAGGTGAGGTACTCGCGCACCGTGACGCGCTCGTAGACGCCGGCGTGGTCGGGCATGTAGCCGACGAGGCGGCGGACGGCCTCGGGGTCGATCGAGACGTCGTGCCCCTCGATCTCGACGCGCCCCGCGGTGGGCTCGAGCAGCGTCGCCATCACGCGGATGGTCGTCGTCTTGCCCGCGCCGTTGGGGCCGATGAAGCCGTAGATCTGCCCGGGGGCGACGTCGAACGACACGTCGACCAGCACGTCGCGCTGGCCGAACCGGTGCCACAGGTGCCGGACGCGGATGGCGGGCGTGACGCTCACGGCGACACCCCCCAGCCGACCACGCGCAGCAGCGTGCGGTCGCGCACGACCGGGACGCGGCCGTCGGTCGTCGCGCCCTCGCC
>CAITLX010000706.1 GCA_903893335.1 uncultured delta proteobacterium
AGGACGTCGCCCTCATCGCCGCCGCGGACAAGTACGGCGCGACGTTCTTCGACTGGTTCGGCTTCTTCGCCACCGAGCTTGGGCTCAACGTGTCCGGCATCGTCAGCTACGACGAGAGCGACGCCGATTGCGGACCCTCCGTGTCCCAGGCGCTCGCCGCGAAGCCCGAGGTCCTCTTCGTGGCGTCGGCGCAGCGGAGCGCGGTCGAGTGCATAGCGCGTTCGGCGCGCGCAGCGTCGCCTGCCACGCGCCTCTTCTTCAGCGACTCCGCCTACTTCCCCGCCTTCATCACCGACCTGGGCGATCTCGCCGAGGGGCTCGAAGGCACCACGCCCGCTCCCGACCCGGAGAGCGGCTTCGAGGTCGCCTACCCCATCTACTTCGGTCACCCGCCGCCCCCGTACGCGGCCAGCAGCTACGACGCCCTCTCCCTCGTCGCCTACGGCCTCGAGAGGAGCGGCGGGCAAGGTGGCGAGGCGCTGGGCGCGGCGATGGCCGAGGTCGTGGACGCGCGTGGCGCCGACACGGGCTGGGATCGCCAGGGCATCGGCGACGCATTGGCAGCGATCCGCAGCGGGCAGCTTCCCAATCTGCGGGGCGCTGCCAGCCCGCTCGACTTCGATCGGGATCTCCACACCGAGCCGATCTCGTCCACCTACGGCCACTGGCGCATCGATCACGGCCAGTACGTCACCGTCGAGTTCGTCTCCACGGGCGAGTCGGGGCGGGCCACGTCGCTCGCGAGCAGCTTCGCGTCGAAGGCGCGCATGCAGACGCTCGACGACAGCGGCGGCTACCAGCCCGGGCCCAAGGTGGGCACCTGGGCGCTCATCGCGGCCATCTCGACGGGCTGGGGCAACTACCGGCATCAGGCCGACGCGCTGGCGCAGTACCAGACGTTGCGCTCGAACGGCGTACCCGACGACCACATCGTCCTCGTGCTCGCCGATGACCTGGCCGCCAACGCGGCGAATCCCGAGAAGGGCGTGGTACGCAACGTCGCCGGAGGACCGAACCTCTACGCCAATGCGCAGATCGACTACCGGCTCGGCCAGCTGAACGCCGGCGATCTGCTCGACATCCTCGGCGGCAAGAAGAGCGCCTCGTTGCCGACGGTGATCGAGAGCACGGCGAGCGACAACGTCTACGCCTTCTTCGTCGGCCACGGAAACCCGTCGGGAATGCTGGTCGGAGGGCGCAACGCGGGTCAGACGCAACAGGCGGGCGAGACGCTCGTTCTACCGGGAGACCTCGCCGCCACCGTTCAGACGATGTTCAGCGACGCGCGCTACCGTCGCCTGCTCATCGCCGTCGAGACCTGCCACGGCGGCATCGTGGGGACGCAGCTTCACACGCCGGGGGCCGTGCTCTTCGCGGGGGCCAACCCGTCGGAGAGCTCGCTCGGCGCGAACTACGACGACAGCCTCAAATCCTGGGTCGCCGATCAGTTCGCCTACCAGCTCTTCACGTCCGGTAGCCGTACGCCCACGCTCACGCTCGATGCGCTCTACCAGAACCTCTACCAGACCGTCAGCGGCTCGCACGTGACGGTCTACAACAGCGGCCAGTTCGGCGAGATGGGCTCGGTCGCGCTGGAAGAGTTCGTGAAGTAGCGCTTCGCGAGAGGCGAGCCCGGCTCGGGCGGGGTCAAGGCGCAGGAGGTCATCGAGGTGCTGGCCGGGGGCGCCGACAAGCCGGCGGTGCGCGCAGTGGGGCACACGCCGCGCGCCGCGAGCGCACTGACCGATGTCATGGGCGCGAGGGCCCTGCTCGCGCATGGTGGCGGCGATGTCGGAAGCAGCAGCCGAGGCGCAGGGCGTCGTCGCGACGCTCGAGCCGCCGGGCGGCGTGCTCATGTGGCTCATCGTCGCGGTCGAGACGCTGACGTTCGGAGGCGGGCTCGTCGCGTTCTCCTCGAGCCGACGCGACGAGCCGCTCGTCTTCGCGGCGGGGCGCGCGGCGCTCCACCAACCGCTCGCGCTCGCGAACACCCTCGTGCTGCTGACCGGCGGGTGGTGCATGGCGCGCGGGCTCGGCAGTTTGAGGTCGGGGGCGCCGACGCAGGCGTCGCGCTGGGTCGGCGCCGCGATGGCGAGCGGCCTGGTCTTCCTCGCGCTGAAGTGCGTCGAGTACGCCGACAAGCTGGCGCACGGGCTCAACCTGCGCCGC
>CAITLX010000707.1 GCA_903893335.1 uncultured delta proteobacterium
GCGACCGAAGCCGCCGCGTCGTCGTCGGACGAGCCCGACGCGCGCGCACGCATCGACGCCGCCGCGGCCTCGATCGCCGCTGCGCGCGAGCTACCCGCCGCGCCGGGCAGCGATCTCGTGGCGGCGATGCGGTCCGCGATGGGAGACGCGGGCCGCCTCGAGGCGCTGCTCGCGGACCGCCCGCTGCCCGCGCTCGACTGGCTGCGGGTCGCCGTCCTCGCCGCAGACCCTTCCCAAGCACCGTTGGCCGCAGCGCTCGCCGCCACACTGGCCTCGAGCACCGATGCCGACGCCGTCGCCCGGCACCTCGCGCTCTGCCTCGCCGTCGACGCGGCGGACGCGCCGCGCGTGCGCTTCGCCATCGCCTCGCTGTCCGACGACGGCCTCGCCCCGGACGAAGCCCTGGCCGCAGCGGTCGCCGGCGGCGTCGCCGCGCGCGACCTCGACGACCTGCTCGCAGAGGTGCGACGCTCGACGCCGAGCAGTCCCCTCCCCGACGCGATCGCAGCCGCGCAGGGCGCGCTGCCCTCGACTCCTCCGGCGACTCCGCCGCAGATCGCCGCGCTCGTCGGCCGCCTGTTCGCGCGGGTCGCGCCGCGCGAGGCGCTCGACGCCCACCTCGCCACGCTCGTCGAAGCCATCCCCTCGCTCGCGTGGCTCCGAGCGTCGCTCGCGCTGCGGCAAGGCCCCGCCGAGGTCGCGGCGCACCTCGCCGCGCTCGCCGTCGCCGAGCCCTCGCGCGACCTCTCGGTGGCCTCCGCCCTGGCCTTCGAAGCCGCGGGGGACGCGTCGGCCGCCGCCGGGGCATGGGCTCGCGCTCGCCACCGCGACGCGGACTACGAGCCCGCCCTGCGCGCCGCGCTGCTCCACGGCACCACCGAGGAGCGCGCGACCGTGCTCCGCGTCGCCGCCGAGCAAGCGCCCGGCGTCCGGGGCGCGCTGCTCGCGCTCGAGGCGGCGCTCATGGCGGGCGCGTCCGCCGTGTCGGGCGCTGCCCTCCTGCGCTCCGCGCACGCGCGGGCGCCCGAGCTGCCGATCGCCGCGTGGGTCGGCGAGCGCGCCGCGCGAGCGCTGGGAGACGCCGAGGCAGAGCTCGCCTGGCTGCGCGATCGGCGCGACGCGGCGCCCGACGCGCTCGAGGCCGCGCTCGACCTCGTGCGCGAGGCGCGCTCCACGGGCGAGCGCGCGGTCACCGCTCAGCTCCTCGAGCGAGCGTCGCGCGCGCGCCCCGAGGACGTCGCGCTGCGCGAGGCGTACGAGCTCTCCGCCGCCGACGAACCGGCCGACTGGGGCGCCTGGCGCGAGGCCCGCGCCCTCGCCGACGCCCCGGCGCTGCGCGCGCGTCACGCGATCGAGGCCGCGCTCGCCGCGGAGCGCGCTGGCGATCTCCCGCGCGCCGAGCGTCTCGCGGCGATCGCCATCGCTGCGGGAGAGCCTGCGCTGGGCGGCGCGTGCGCCGAGCGCCTCGAGGTCGCGGGGGGCACGGCGAACGAGCTCACCGAGCGTCTCCTGCACGAGACGCGTGACGCCGCCGATCCTCGCACGCGCCGCGAGGCGTTCGAGCGGCTCGCCGACCTCGATGAGCTCGCGCGCGCCGACAACGCGAGCGCCGCGCTCTGGCACGGGTCCATCGTCGAGCTCGAGCCCACGTTCCTGCCGAGCCTGCAGCGGCTCGAGCAGCACCTCGCAGCCGAAGGGAGCGACGAGGAGCTCGAGGCTCTGGCCACCACGCTCTCGAGCCTCCTCACCGGGGGCGAGGCGCGCGCGCACGCCGAGCTCGC
>CAITLX010000708.1 GCA_903893335.1 uncultured delta proteobacterium
CTGTACGGCCTCGCCGGGGACGGCCTTGCCCAGCGTCTCGAGCTGACGCGCAGCCCAGGCTTGCATGCGCGGCTCGCCTGCGTGGCGGGCCTCGATGAGCGCGGCGACGGCGCGCTCTCCCAGCTTGCCGAGCTGACGCTGCAAATCGACCCGCACGAGATCGCCGAACGCCGAGAAGAGGCCGACCATCTCGCGCACGGCGGGCGTGGTGCCGACGTGGGCGAGGGCGCGTTCCATGCCCAGCACGGCCACGAGGTCGCGCCAGGCTGCGTCGGCGGGGCGGGGGGCGCCCATCAGGCGGTCGAGCCAGTCGGCGGCGTCGGCGGCCCCCTCGCTGGCGTCGTCGGGCTTGGGGCGCTGCTTGCCCTTGGGCTCGTGCGCGCGAGGAGCCCCCTTGCGCGCCGCGGCGAGTGCCGCGCTCATGGCTTCGCGCCGGGCCGTCTTGCGCAGCTCGGCGATGCGCCGGGCGATCGCGGCGACCGCGGCGGGAGGGGTCGTGTCGATGGCTGCGACGGCAGCGCGCCGCGCGTCGGCGTCGGGGCCCGTCAAGCGCGCGAGCCAGGCGTCGAGGTCCGCGACCGAGCCTGCGTCGGGCGCGGCGAGCGTCGTGGGTGCGAGGCGAGGAGCCGCGCGCGGAGTGGTCGCGTCGGCGAACGACGCGCCGGGGGCGGCCGCCCAGGCGAGCAACGCGAGCGCGACGGGGCGCACGCGTCGCCGGCGCGCGTCAGTCCGTGATGCGGAAGTCGTGGTAGTCACCGCTGAAGCTGCGCCAGCGGACGTCGACGTGATCGACGCGCGCGGCCCCGGGGCCCTTGTTCGCCCAGCCGACGAACTCCTTGATCTCGTCCTCGTCCCCCTCGGCGAGCGCCTCGACGGCGCCATCGGGGCGGTTCTTCACCCAGCCGGTGAGGCCGAGCCGACGGGCCTCGCGCTGGGCCGACGCGCGAAAGAAGACCCCCTGCACGCGGCCACGGACGAGGAGATGCACCTGCTTGAGCGACATGACGACCGGCCGCCATACCTACCGCCCGGACCCGCATTCCGCAACTTCCGGTGGTCGGCGGCGGTCGGGAACAACCCAGCGGGCGGGTGGGTTGGCACCCCGGACGCGCCCCTGCCGCTGGATTCAGCGGCGCGGTCGTGGTTCGATCCCCCAACCTTGGACGCAGGAGCCAAAATCGAGCCGGCGCGCCGCACCCCGCGCGAGCGCATCGCGGAGCTCGAGATCGAGCTCGCTCGCGAGCGCGCGATCAGCGAGGCGCTCCGGGACGTCGGCGTCGCGCTCGGCTCGACGCTCGACCTCGACCAGCTGCTCGAGCTCATCCTGGGCAAGACCTCGGTGCTGCTCGGGGCCGAGCGGGCGACGCTCTACCTGGTCGACGAGGCGCGCGGCGAGCTGGTCTCGCGCATCGTCACCGGCGGGGCGGTCCGGTCCGTCCGGCTCGAGATCGGCCAGGGAATCGCGGGCTACGTCGCGCGCACGGGCAAATCGGTGCGCCTGCGCGACGCGCGACGCGACCGCCGGTTTGACGCCGACTCCGATCAGGTCCCCGGCTTCCCCACGCGCTCGCTGCTCGCGGCCCCTCTGAAGAACCACCTTGGCCGATGCATCGGCGTCGTGCAGCTGCTCAACAAGCAGGGCGGGGGAGGCTTCGACGACGACGACGAGACGCTGCTCTCCGCGTTCGCGACCCAGGCCGCCGTCTCGATCGACAACAGCCGGCTGTTTCTCTCGGTCATCCAGAAGAACATGCAGCTGCTCGAGACCAAGGAGCTGCTCGAGGCGCGGGTGCGCGACCTCAAGCTGCTCTTCGAGCTCGAGAGCGCGACGGCGCGGGCGACGACGATGGATGGGCTCGTGCGCGCCGTGCTGGTGGAGGCCACCGCCGCGTGCGGCGCGCGCGCCGGGGCCGTGCTCGTCTCCGAGGAGGAGACGGGCGACCTCGTCGCGCACTTCATCGGCGACGACGCCCCGGGCGTCGTGCGCCACGCGTCGCTCAAGACCGGCGAGGGGCTCATCGGCTGGGCGATGGCCCGCGGCGAGATCGTGCGATCGGACGACGCGACGGACGACCCGCGAAGCTCCTCGCGCGCCGACGAGCTCATCGGCTTTCGGCCGACGTCCGCCCTGGCGATCCCGCTCGAGGGCGAGGACGGCGCGCCGATGGGCGCGATCGCGCTCTACGACAAGCGGGGCGACGGCGGCTGGAACAGCGAGGACGAGGCGCTCCTCAATCTCGTCGGCGCGAACGCCGCGACGGCGATTCGCCTCTTTCTCGCCCGGGCGGCGCACGAGCGAGAGCAGCGCATGTCGACGATCGGCGGCCTGCTTTCGGGCGTGGTGCATGACCTCAAGACCCCGATGACGGTCATCCAGGGCTACGTCGAGATGATGGCGTCCGCGCGCAGCGTCGCCGAGCGGCGCGCGTGCGCGGGGCGGGTCGCCGAGCAGCTCGCGTTCATGTCGGCGATGCAGC
Source organism: uncultured delta proteobacterium (assembly GCA_903893335.1). Lineage (GTDB taxonomy): Bacteria > Myxococcota_A > Polyangia > Polyangiales > Polyangiaceae > CAITLX01. Next base: position 2,478 of record CAITLX010000708.1, read on the forward strand.
GCGAGGTCCTCGAGTTCGCGCGCGGCGAGCGCACGCTGCTCGTGCGCAAGGTCTACCTCGCGCGCTTCTTCGCCGACCTCGTCGAGCAGGTGCGGCGCGAGGTCGACGGTCGTGGGGTCGAGGTCGTGCTCACCCTCCACGACACGGGCACCGCGCGGTTCGACGAGCGCAAGATCGCGCGCGCCGTGCACAACCTCGCGCGCAACGCGATCGAGGCGATGGGCGAGCGTGGCGGCACCCTCACGCTCGACGTCTCGCGCGCCGCCGACGGGGCGCTGGTCGTCTGCGTGGAGGACACCGGCCCCGGCATCCCGAAGGAAATCGAACGGCGCCTGTTCCGTTCGTTCGTGACGGCGGGCAAGGCCGGCGGTACCGGTCTGGGCTTGGCCATCGTGAAGAAGATCGCCGAGGAGCACGGCGGACACGTCGAGGTGCGCTCGAGCCCCCACGGCACGCGCTTCACGCTCCTCTTGCCGAAATCCGAGGCTCCGCGATGACCGTCGCGCTCCCCGTGCTCGACGCGCGCCGACGCGAGCTCGAGCTCTGCACCTATTGCCCGAAGCTGTGCCGCGCGGCGTGCCCGGTCTCCGACGTCGAGGCGCGCGAGACGGTGACGCCGTGGGGCAAGATGTCGACCGCGTTCCTCGTCGCGCGCGGCGATCTCCCGCGCGACGCCGAGCACGCGGCGCCCGCCTGGGCGTGCGTCACCTGCCTGGCGTGCCGCGAGCGCTGCGACCACCAGAACCCGGTCGGCAAGGTGCTCGTCGAGGCGCGCGCCGACCTCTTCGCCCGAGGTCTCGCGCCCGAGGGGGCGCAGCGCGTCGCCGCGGGGTTCGCCGATCTCGAGCGGGCGGTCGGGGCCGCGCTCGAGCCGTTCGGGCGCGACGCGGACGTGCGCGGCGACGCCGAGGTCGCGCTGCTCATCGGATGCGGGTACCGCGACGCGGCCCCCGAGATGCGCGACGCGGTGCGGGCGACCGTCGCGCTCACGGGCGGTCCGGTGCGCCTCGTCGAGGGCTGCTGCGGCCTGCCGCTCGCGCTCGCAGGGGACCGCGACGGCGCGCAGCGCGCGGGCGACAAGCTCCGCGAGCGCGTGCGGGGCGCGCGCCGGCTGGTCGTGCTCGACCCTGGCTGCGCGCGTCGCGCGCGCATGCTCCGCGACGAGACGCCGGCCGACCTCCCGCCCGCGGAGCTGCTCGTCGAGATCGCGGCGGCGGCAGCGCC
>CAITLX010000709.1 GCA_903893335.1 uncultured delta proteobacterium
AGGCGGGAGCGCGACGACATGCGAGCCCCCCATCGTAGGCCCGCGGCGGCGCACGGGTAAAGCGACGGCGCGAGCGGTGGGGCCGTTGGCCCCCCGCTCGTGGGGTCACGGCTTGGCGAGCGTGATGACGACGTCGCGCAGCGTGGCCTCGTCGGCCTTCTCGGCGAAGGCGCGGAACGCACCGTAGGCCTCGGGCGTGATGCGGCCGGCCGAGAGATCGATGGTGCGCTCGAGGTGCAGCTCGCCGGGCGCGGTGCGGTCGCGCACGCTCACCTTGCGGTCGCCGTCGACCACCGTGACCGGCGAGAGGTCGGTGACGACGGTGGCGCCGGGCGGGAGCTTGAGCGCGAGGTGCACGTCGGCGTAGGTCGGCTCGCCGATGAGCAGCGGCGTCTGGCGCGTGACGAGGGGCGTGAGCTGGCCGACGCGGATGGCGAAGGGGGGCGAGACGACGAGCTGCTCGCCGCGGCGCTCGGCGAACGCGGAGACCTCGATGCGCATGCGCAGCGCGAGGGGCTCGTCGAGGTCGGCCATGTGATCGACGTCGAGCCGCTCGAGCCGGGCGCCCGGCATGGCGCGCGCGACGAGCTTGGACTCGACCGCGTCGTGGCGCTGCGCCTCGCCGAGCTGGTCGAGCCCCGCGCGCAGCGAGATGCCGAACTTGCCGACGAACTTCTCGACGACCTCGAACGTGGCCGAGCCGTCGGGGTGCAGCTCCCCCTTGCCGTCGTACACGATGCCGTCGCGCCCCCCGGCGTCGCCCGTGGTGTCGGGCGGCGTGCCCGCGACCAGGCGAAACGCGGGCTGCCCGCGCAGCTCGACGGGCAGCCACCGGAACGGGGCGAACTTCTCGCCGACGGTGAGCCACACGGGCTTCGGCAGCCCGAGGCGCACCGCGAAGTCGTCGACCGACTCGGCCTCGCTCAGCGCGCCGCGCGGCGGCGCCGAGAGCCGGTCGCGCACGACGCCGAGCTCGACGGGGATGCCGAGCAGGCGGCAGAGGTAGACGAACGCGCTCGTGCGGTTGCCCGAGCGGCCGGTGAGCACGCGCCGCGCGTCGGACTCGCGGCCGTCCTCCACGAACGAGAGCACCCGGTGGTAGAGGCGCCGCGCGCGCTTCTCGTCGTCGACCGGGCCGGCCGGCTCGCCCGCGGAGGGCTCGTCGGCCCAGGCCTTGGCGAGCTTGGCGAGGCGCGGGTCGCGCGGCAGCTCGTCGCTCGCGGCGTCGGCGAGGCGCGCGAGGTTGTCGGCGAGCGAGACGCCCCAGCCGAAGCGCACGCTCGGGAGAAACTCCTGCACCGGCGCGCTCTGCGGCTCGACCGGCGCGGCCGGGCTCTCGTCCTTGCGCCAGCGGCGCACGATGACCGAGCCCTCGTCGCGCACGACCGGCTCGGGCACGTCGCCGTGCGTCTCGATGATGAGCGGGCGGTCCTTCGGCGAGACGACGAGCAGCTCGCTGCGGAAGTAGGCGACGTCGGCCTCGCGGAAGAACCAGTGGGGCCCGACGTAGCGCCGGCCCCCCTGCGCGTCGCCGCGCTGCGAGGTGATGTGCTCGGTCTCGACGTAGTCGCCGACCTCGAGGTGCGGCAGCGTGAGGGTGGGCTTGCCCGCGACGACCTCGGGCTCGAGGACGGTGCCGTCCTTCTTGAGCACGCGCATGCGCAGCAGCAGCCCCTGCGCCATGGGCTGCTCGGCCAGGTGCTGGATGGCCTCCTGCGACTGCACGCGCACCAGCTCGTGCTCGAGCGTGCGGCTGCCGCCGTCGGGGTGGATCCAGATGGCGCTGTAGTCGAGCACGCGCGCGGCGGTGCCGGGCATCGCGCGCTTGGCGGCCTCGAACGCGGCGACGATGGCGCGCCCGTCGAGGCGGAACGGCTCGAGCTCGGTGGCGCCCTCGACCAGCTCGACGGCGCCGGCCAGCTCGCTCGTGTCCGAGCCGTGCAGGATGGCGTCGGCGAGCGCCTGGCGCAGCGCGCCGTGCTCGCCGCGGGCGTAGCGCGCGTCGGCGAGCGCGAGGCGGGCCGCGCCGTCGTCGGGGCTCTTGGCGACGGCGCGCTCGAGGCGCTCCCACGCGCCCTGGTCGTTGCCCGCGCGCGCCATGACGCTCGCGACGCGCTCGGCGATGTCGGCGCGGTCGGGGCGGCGCTCGCGCAGGCGCTCGAGCTCGCGCAGCGCGCCGGGCCAGTCGCGGCGCGCGAGCGCGCGGTCGAGGTCGATCTCGCTGTCGGCGTCGAGCTGCTGGATGTGCACGACCAGCGCGTCTGCCTTCGCGTGCTGGCCGTCCTCCTCCTCGAGCGAGACGACCTGCTCGAGCAGCGCGCGGTCGTCGGGGAAGCGCGCGGCGAGCTCGCGCAGCACCACGGCGCGCTCGGCCTTCCAGCCGAGCCGGCCGTAGAGCGTGGCGAGCCCCTCGGCGACGTCGGGCACGTCGCGGAACTCGTCGGCGAGCCGCTTCACCTCGGCGATGGAGTCGGGCAGCCCCTTCTGCTCGGCCTCGTCGAGCGCGAGCCAGAAGCGCGGCAGCCAGAGCGAGGTGTCCTTCTGCGCGGCGGCGCGGCGCAGCTCCTTGGACAGATCGTGGGCGGCCGAGGGGGCGAAGATCGGGTCCTTGTCGACGTAGCTGGCCGCCGCCGCGAGCGCGGGGCCGGCGGCGGTGGGGAGCTCCTTCACGAGCGGCTCGACGAGCACCGACGCGAGGTCGTCCTGCGACTCGATGTGCGCGAGGTGGGCCGCGACGAAGCGCACCGCGACGTCGCCCGGGTCGATGACGCCACCCTTGCCGATGAAGCGACCGAGCGGATTGGGGTCGTCGCCTGGCGTGGGGGGGCGCGCGACGTAGCCGGGGCGCGGGTCGGCGCTGGTCGGCAGGCCGAGCGGCGAGCCGTCGGCGGCGAGCAGGCGGATGGCGGTGTCGTCGTCGCCGACGCGCGCGAGCACGCGGTGGCGCCCTGCCGAGAGACGAAGCCGGGCGCCGAAGCGTGGCCACACGGCCCACTCGCGCGTGTCGCGCTCGAGCACGACGGCGTCGTCGACGCGGATCTCGAACGCGCCCTGCACCGCGACGAGCACCTCGCGCTCGGCCGGCAGATCGACGTACGTCTCGACGTAGAAGATGCCGGGCTCGACCGGCTCGGCGGCCTGCACGTGGCAGCCGTGGCGCTCGACCGCGAGCACGTGGGGGGCCTTCTGGCGCGACGCGTCGGGGGTGAAGCGCAGCGGCCAGGGCCCGGGGCGCTCGGCGTCGAAGTGCCGGCGGCGGTCGGCGGCGGCGCCGTGGCCGAAGGGGCCCGCGAGCCGCACCTCGCGCGCGCAGCCGTGCTGCACGGCGACCTGCTCGAGGGCGTCCTTCTGCGCGGCGCCGCGCGCCTCGGCGCCCCACCAGTCGACGAGATCGCCGCGCGCGCGCCAGCCGACGCTGCCGGGGTGCGCGAGCGTGCTCTCCACCGTCTCGCGGGCGCGGGCCCAGAGGCCGCGGGTGCTGCTGCGAAGCGCGAGCAGGCGGCTCGACGCGTACCAGGCGTAGAGCGGCGCGAGCGCGTCGCCCTCGCGCGAGCGCGCCGCGCGCAGCGTCGCGAGGTGGGCGTCGGCGGCGAGGTCGGGGTGGCCGTGCACCTCGTCGTCGACCGCGCGCGCGAGCGACGCGAGCAGCCCGTCGTGCGGCAGGGCGTCGAGCTGCTTGCGGGCGGCCCGGGCGCGCACCGCGTCGCCGCCGGGCGCCATCAGCTCGGCGAGCAGCCAGCGACCGGTGACCTCGCCGTCGCGCGAGCCGGCCGCGCGGTCGCGCGCCGCGCCGACGTCGGCCGGGCCCGAGCGCGCCCCCGAGCAGGAGACCGCGAGCGCGGCGAGCGCGACGACGAGCGCGCGCCTCACTTCGCGCCTCCGACGACCAGCGCGCGCATCACTTCGCACCTCCGACGACGAGCCGCTGGGCGAACGTGCGGTCGACGTCCTCGCAGAACGCGCGCCACGCGGGGTAGTCGGCGGCGGCGATGCGCGACACCGAGAGCACGAGCTTCGTCTTGACCGTGACCTTGCCCCCGGCGCGCTCGACCTCGAGCGTCGCGGTGCCGAAGGGCGTCTCGAGGCGCGCGGGCGCGGGGGCGCTCTTCACCTCGACGCCGGCGGGGAGCTTGAGCACGAGCTCGTCCTCGACCGTCGAGCGCTGGCGCAGCCGCACGTCGCGCGCGCGCTGCGAGAGCGCCGCGTACGCGGGCACGAGCCGCTCGCCCGGGCCGACCGGGATGGAGAGGTCGGCCCCCTCGCGGCGCGCGAAGGCGGTCACGCGGCCGAGCGCGCGCAGGCGCGGGGCCTGCTCGATGTCCTCGAGGTCGTTCATGTCCACGGCCGAGGCGCCCGGCGCGAGCGCGAAGCCGGGGATGTCGCCGGCGAGGTCCTCGGCGACCCGCTCGCGGCGCGTGGCGGGCGAGTGGTAGCGCTGGCGCCACTCGGACGCGTGCGCGCCGGTCGTCTGGAGGTGCAGCTCGACCTGCGCGCTGCCGTCGGGCGCGAGCGTGGCCTCGACGCGGCGCGTGCGGCGCGTGGCGTCGGCGGGCGGGTCGGGCAGGTGCACGAGCTTGCCCGTGCCCGCGGCGTCGACGACGAGCGCGAGCGCGCCGCGGTCCATCGAGGGCAGCTCGGTCGAGCCGGTGTACTCGGCGGTGCCGTCGAGGAAGAGGTCGAGCGAGGGCACGTAGGCGATGGCGTGATCGAACGGCGCGAGCCCGGGGGGCGCGGTCTCGAACCCGCCGCGCATGCCGGTGCGCACGAGCACGATCTGCGCGTCGATGCCCGCCTCGCGCAGCATCGTGACGATGAGCGTCGCCTTGTCCTTGCAGTCGCCCCAGCCGCGCGCGAGCGTCTGCGCGGCGCGCCGCGGCTTGAAGCCGTAGATGCCGAACTCGAGCGCGACGTAGCGCGTGCGCTGCACGACCCAGCCGTAGACGGCGCGCACCTTCGCGGCGGGGTCGTCGAGCCCGGCGGTGAGCTTGGCGACGCGCGCGCGCACCTCGTCGTCGGCGACGAAGGCGTCCTTCGAGAGCCCCGCGTAGAAGCGCGCGACGTCGTCCCACGAGCCCCACGTCTCGGCGTGCACGTGCGCGAGCACCTCGGTGAGCGGCGCCATCGAGGGCTCGACGGCGATGGGGGGGACGTCCTGGGCGCGCACGTCGATGACGCGCAGATCGTCCTCGTCGCGCTCCTCGCGCGTGACGCCCTCGAGCGGCGAGACGAAGAGCGTGAAGCGACGCCCCTTGGGCGCGCGCAGCACGTACTCGGACGAGAGCACCGGCTCGGTCGACTGCAGGTAGGCGATCTCGCCGAAGGCGTCGGCGAAGTCGTTGCGCGGCGTGACGTCGTCGATGCGGTAGCGAAGCTCGACGACGTCGCCGGCGCCGAGCCTCGGGAAGTGGACGTAGAACGTGCGCGCCGAGGTGTAGGTCGCGAGCGCGGGGTCGTCGGCCGGCGACTCGCCGCTCTCGATGGCCTCGTCGACCTTGCCGTCCTTGCGGTAGACCTTCGCGGCGCGAAGCTGCACCGTCTCGCTGTCGGCCTGGTAGCCGAAGGCGTACTCGCGCGCGGCGGCGGCGGCCTCGTCGGTGAGGGGCTGGAACACGATCTGGTGGAAGCGCGACGCGAGGCCGTTGGCGAACACCGTGGTGACGTGCAGATCGCGCAGCGTGCGGCGCGTGTGGCCCGCGGCGGCGGCGTCGCGTCGCGCGAGGAAGCGGTCGGGCTCCCAGGCCCACGTCTCGTCCTTGCGCGCGCGCGGCGGCTCGACGTGGTCGACGTACTCGCGCACCTCCTTGGCCTGCGGGCGCAGCTCGAGGATCTTGCGCAGCAGCGCGAGCTGCGCCTCGGGGCGCCCGGCGGCTGCGTGGAGATCGGCCAGCTGGCGCAGCACGTCGACGTCCTCGGGGGCGAGCGCGAGCGCGTGCTCCCACGCCGCGAGGGCGCGCCCCGGCTGGCCGAGCGCGCGGTAGGCGCGCGCCACGCTGCCGAGCGCGAACGCGGAGTCGGGCTCGCTCGCCAGCAGGCGGTCGATCCACCGCTCGGCGGCGGGCGCGTCGCGGCGCGCGAGCGCGAGGTCGATGCGATCGGCGAGGTAGGTCGCGTCGTCGAAGCGCAGGCTCGCGTAGCGCTCCTCGGCCTCGGCCGCCTCGCTCGAGCGGTCGAGCTGGCGCAGCGCAGCGGCGTAGACGCGCAGCAGCGCGATCGAGCTGGGGCTCGCCTCGACCGCCTTCGCGAGCGTGGCGAGCGCGGTGCGCTTGAGCCCCGCCTCGTTGGCGAGCTCGACGCGGCCGAGCAGCGCGGGCACGTTGCCCGGCTCGAGCGCGAGCACCTGATCGAAGAAGGGGATGGCGTCGCGCCAGCTCGGCCCGGTGCGCGCGAGCTGCGCCTGGGCGAGCAGCACGTCGACGCGCGGGCGCGCGCCTGCGAGCTTCGCGGCGCGCTCGACCCACGCGCGGCGCTGGTTGCGGTCCTCGGCCAGCTCGCCGGCG
>CAITLX010000710.1 GCA_903893335.1 uncultured delta proteobacterium
CGCGAGGGCGAGCGCGAGGTGCGCCCGATCGCGGGCGCTCACGGCGCCGCCCCCTCGTCCACGCGCAGCGTGCTCGCGCCGACCGCGTCGCGGTGCCACGCCTCGGGGCGGGGCACGACGCGATCGCCCTGGCGCTCGAGCATGGGGTCCTCGAGCATCCAGCGCATGAGATCGGCCTCGAGGCGCGCGACGACCTCGGGGTGCGCCGCGGCGACGTCGGCGGTCTCGCCGGGGTCGGCCTCGGTGTCGAAGAGCGAGAGGCGCGCCGCGTCGCGCGTCGGCACGTACACGAGCTTCCAGCGGCTGTCGCGCACCGAGCGGTGGCGCGCGGCGAGCGTCACCGGCTCCCACGCTGCGCGCAGGACGACGTCGTCGCCGTGGTCCGCGCGCACCTCGGTCAGGTGCGCCAGATCGGGGTAGGGGAGGCGAAGCTCGGGCGCGATCGCTCCGGGCGTGAACCAGAGCTCGCTCTCGGCGTAGGCGAGCGCGGGCGCGAGCTCGGCGCCGTCGAGCGCCCCTGCGAGCGAGCGGCCGTCGAGCGTCGGCGGCGTCGGGAGGCCCGCGAGCGCGAGCAGCGTGGGGGCGAGGTCCACGTCGCGCACGAGCGTCTCGACGCGGTGCGCGCCGGGGCGTCGCGGGTCGCGCACGACGAGCGGCACGTGCTGCCCCTCGTCGCCGAAGAGCCAGTCGCCGTGCCCCTGGCCGCGGCCGTGCTCGTAGAGCGACTCGCCGTGGTCGGCGGTGACGACGACGATCGTGCGCTCGTCGAGCCCGCGCCGCGCGAGCCCATCGAGCAGCGCGCCGATTGCGTCGTCGGTCGCGAGCACCGCGCCGTCGTAGAGCGCGCGGATCTGCCGCACGTCGTCGGCGTCGGGCGCGACCTCGTCGCCGAGCAGGTTGGGCTTGGCGTACTTGAAGCGGCCGCGGTAGGCGGGGTCGGTGAAGCGCGCGCCGAGCGGGGCGGGCGCGGCGTAGGGGAAATGCGCGGTGGAGTAGAACACCGTCGCGAAGAAGGGCTCGTCGCCTGCGTCGTCGATGGCCGCGAGCGCCTCGCGCGTGAGCGCGTGCGGGTCGGACGCGTGGCTCATCTCGCGCACGCTCGGCACCAGCCTGCGCGCCGCGCGCGTGGCGAGCACCGGCGCGAGCGGCGCCTCGAGCGCGAGCGTGCGCTGCCAGACGATCTCGCGAAAATCGAAGGTCGGCGTGTCGATGCGCGCGAAGCCGAGGTCGATGCGCCCGAACACGTCGCCCGCGAAGTCGCTCACGACCGCCGTGCGGTAGCCCGCCTGCCCGAAGCGCCGGGGCAGCGCGCCCAGATCGCGCGCGCGCGCCTCCCAGCGCGGGAACATGTGGCGCACGCCGTGGTGGTGCGGGAAGCGCCCCGTCAGCCACGTGACCCACGAGGGGAACGTGCGCGGCAGCGTGACGTATGCGCGGGTGAAGGTCGTCGCCTGCTCGGCGTAGCGCGACACGCGCGGCATCGTGCGCGGGTCGAGCCGATCGGCGCGCAGCGAGTCGACGGCGATGACGAGCACGCTCGGGCGGCGCGGGTCGCCCGCGCGCGGGTGCGGGGTGAGGCGGGGAGGTCCGTGCAGCACCAGCGCGCCGCACGCGAGCGTGGCCGCGAGCGCGGCGAGCGGGCGCCGGGGCAACGAGGGGAGCGCGCGGCGGCGCCACGCGGGC
>CAITLX010000711.1 GCA_903893335.1 uncultured delta proteobacterium
CCGCCGACGGTCGCGCCCCCACCCGCGGCGCGCGCCGAGCCCGCTCCCACCACGCCCGAGGCTCCCGCCGAGCCTGCGCCTTCGCCCGAGGTCGACCGCTCCGCGAGCGCCGCCGCCGCCTCCTCGCCCGACGCCCCGCCGCCGGTCGCCGAGCCGACGCGCGAGGAGCCCGTGAAGATCGACACGCGCGAGCTGGTCGGCACCCGCGTCGTGCACGTCGGCGACTCGTTCGTGCAGGCGGGGCTCGCGCAAGCGCTCCGCGTGCGCCTGCGCGAGCTGGGTGCGCGCTACTCGGTGCTCTCGCGCACCAGCGCGTACACCACGACGTTCGTGCACGACGACGAGCTCGGCGCGCTGCTCTCGCCCAAGCCCGACCTCGTGCTCGTGACGCTCGGCGCCAACGAGTTCGAGAGCCCCGCTCCGTCGGCGCACGCGCCGGCGATCCGCGCGCTGGTCAAGCGCATCGGGGCGAGCCCCTGCGTGTGGGTCGCGCCCGTGTCGTGGAAGAAGGACACGGGCATCCTCGACGTCGTGCGGGCCAACGTGGCGCCCTGCGTCTACTTCGACAGCGACGCGCTCGTCGGCGACGTCCCGCGGCAGCGCGACCACATCCACCCGTCGGCCGAGGGAGGCGCGCGGTGGGCCGACGCGCTTTTTCGCTGGCTCATTGACCACAGAAAAAGTGGAGCAAAATGGGCGATACAACCGCGCCCATGACGAAAATCATCGTAGTTTTTCACCCGAATGGGTGCAAGATGCAGCCAGGCTCGTAGCTTCCACTCGTTTCCCAGGGGAGATTGGCATCCAAGTGTCCCGCCCCGCTTCGTCTCGCTCCCGGTCCCGCACGCCTGCGCTCACGCTGCCGGCCGTGCTCTCTTTCCTGGGCACCACCGCCCGCCACCAGCGCCTCTCGCGCGCGTGGACGCTCGAGCTGCTCGCTGAACGCAGCGGCCTCGACGTGCGCCACGTGCAGCTCATCGAGGCTGGCGCGGCGAACGTGACCCTGGCGACGCTGCTCCGGCTCGCCAACGGTCTCGGGGTGACGATGCCCGAGCTCATCGAGCCGGCACGCGCCGCAGCCGCCGCGCCGCCTCCGGCCGCGCCTGCGCGCCGTCGCGACATCGACGCAGGCCGCGCGTGCTCCGAGCGCGTGCAGCGCTCGCGCCTCGGTCGCGATCTCTCGCAAGAGCAGCTCGCCCACAAGGCGGGGCTCTCGCTCGGCGCCATCCAGGCGGTCGAGTCGGGCCGCAAGAGCCCCACGCTCCGCACCCTCGGCGCCATCGCCGGTGCGCTCGGCGTGCCTGCGTGGGAGCTGCTCACGCCCTACGACGACGAGCAGGCGCCTGCGCTGAAGAAGAAGCCCCGCGCCGGTCGCAAGTAAGGAAGAAGAAGCCCCGCGCCGGTCGCAAGTAGGGTCGAAGTCGGTCGGTCGACCGATCTCTCAGAGCCCGCTGTAGCCGACACCCACGCCGAACGTGCGCGTGAGCGTGACGCCGGCTGCCACGCTGCCCGTCTTGCCGACGACGCCGAACATGCCGACGCCCGGGTCGGTGCGGACGAACGCGTTGGGGTAGACGTTGAGCTGCACCGTGTAGTCGGGCACGTCGGCGACGCGCAGCGAGCCGAGCAGCGACTCGTACCGATCGACGAAGAGGCCGGCCGAGGGCACGAACGAGATCGTGTTCTCGACCGCGCTCGTGTCGGTGTTCGTGAGGCGCGTGACCTTCGAGCCCGCCGCCGCGGAGACCGAGTAACCGTCGCCGAGGAGGTACGAGAGCCCCCCCATCGTGCCGAGGCCGTAGTGCGCGAAGAGGCGCAGCCGCTCGAAGCAGGGCACCGGCAGCTTGGCGACGAAGTGGTTGCCGACGTCGTGAAGCTGCCCCGATGGGAGCGTGAACGAAGGCTGGTCGGACCAGTCCGAGACGATGAGCGTGTGGCTGAAGAAGCGCTTCACGCCGTCGATGCTGAACAGCAGCATGCCGCCGACGTCGAAGAACCAGAAGTCGGCGATGGCGTCGGTGTTGCGGCCGACGACGCCGCCGTTCTCGATGGTCTCGTTCACGAAGGCCGCCGACAGGATCGTCGCGCCGGCGATGACCGCTCCCCACGGCTCGGCGACCCCTTGCGCGCGCGACCACTCGCGCAGCGCGGTGAAGGTCGCGCCGCCGCCGATGAGGTGCAGCGTGTAGTTCGGCACCCAGCGCGCGGTGCCGCGCGCGTAGCTCAGCGGCAGGATCTCCTCGCGCAGGAACTTCTCGGTGCCCTCGTCGCGCACGCTCGAGAAGGGGTGGACGAAGAGGTTGTCGGCGACGTTGCGCGCGTCGAGCCCGTAGCTCTGGCCGAAGACGGCGCGCCGATCGGTGCGCGTCTGCAGCACGTCGAAGCCGCGGTTCAAGAAGACCCACAGCGGGCTGTAGAGCGACTGCGTGCCGTACGGGCGCGCCTGGTAGAAATAGGGCCCGCCGTCGCCCTCGGCGCGGGCCTCGCAGGGCCACAGCGCGAGCGTGAGCGCCGCGGCGAGCGCGGCCCAGGTGGGCGGCCGGGGCACGAAAACGATGCCCCGCGTGTACCACGGCGGCGCGGTCGGAGAGCGCCGGCTGCGAAATGCACATCGACACCCCGCACCACCGGTGCCAAGAGAAGGCGCCTCCAGCGAACAGACCATGCGAAAGCCCCTCGACAAGCACGCCCTCGTCACGCTCCTCGATCAGCGCCTGCAGGAGGAGCTCGATCTGCTGCTGCGCTCCGCGCGCGACGCCACCGACGGCGCGACGCACGCCGACGTGCGCTCCGAGGGGGACAAGGACATGCGCGCCACCGAGGCCTCGTACCAGGCGGCCGGCCAGTGGAAGCGCGTGCAGGAGCTCGAGCACGACATCGCCGCGCTGCGCGCGCTCGTGCTGCACCCCTTCGCCAAGGAGGCGCCCATCGCGCTCAGCGCCATCGCGCACCTCAAGGAGCACGACGGCGAGCGCCTGGTGATGCTCATGCCCGCAGGCGGCGGCGAGAAGCTCACCGCCGGGCGCTCCACGGTGGTGGTGGTGACGGCCGCGGCGCCGCTCGGCGCTGCGCTGCTCGGCCGCCACGTCGGCGACGAGATCGAGGTCCGGCACGCCGGCAAGCTCGAGCTCGCGACCATCGTCTCCATCGAGTGAGCCCGGCGGGGCGCAGAGCGCTCCGCCCCGATCCTCTGCCACAGGCGCTCCGCGCTCGGCTGCGCGTGGACATCGCTCCGGCCCGACCCTCCGTGCTCGCCGCTACGCGCTCGGCTGCGC
>CAITLX010000712.1 GCA_903893335.1 uncultured delta proteobacterium
ACCGTGCGCCCCTCGGCACCCCCGCCGCGCGAGACCGAGCGCCCGCGCTCGAGCGCGTTCGTCGGCTCGGCGAAGAACTGACCCGGAGCCCGCCATGTCCCAGCCCGTTCGATACCCCAGCGCCAGCGGTCGCGACGTCGGCGGCGCGCTCTCCGTCCCCGCCGGCGACGCGAAGGCGCCCGCCCTCGTGCTCATCCAGGAGTGGTGGGGCCTCAACGACCACATGCGCGCGTACGCCGACCGCTTCGCCGCCGAGGGCTTCGTCACGCTCGCGGTCGATCTGTACGACGGCGCCGTCGCGGCCGACGCCGACGAGGCCTCGCACCGGATGAACCACCTCGACTGGCCCGGCGCGCTCGATCACCTCGCGGGCGCCATCGCGTACCTCGGCGCGCACCCGCGCTCGACCGGCGCGGTCGGCGTCACGGGCTTCTGCATGGGGGGCGCGCTGACGCTCGCGGCTGCGTGCAGCCTGCCGGGCATCCGCGCCGCGGCGCCGTTCTACGGGCTCCCCGCGTCGTTCGACGCGGCCAAGGTCGAGGCGCCCATCCTCATGCACGTCGCCAACCGCGACGGCTGGGTGACGCCGGCCAAGGCCGAGGCGCTCGCCGCCTCGCTGCGCGCCGCGGGCAAGCAGGTCAGCTTGCATTTCTACGAGGCCGATCACGCCTTCATGAACATGGCACGTCCTGAAGTGTATGATGCCGGGTGCGCCGCCGAGGCGTGGGCGCGGACGACGGCGTTCCTTCACGACAAACTGGGGCGGTAGCCGCGGCAGGACCGCGCGAACCAGCCTGCAAGGGGGGGCGACCGATGAGCGATCCGTCTGGGCACGAGGGCACGCGAACGACCGCCCTCTCGAAGCAGGAGTACGAGGCCCTCGTCGAGCAGGCGCCCATCCTCATCTGGCGCGCGCGTCCCGACACGCTCTGCGACTACTTCAACCAGCGCTGGCTCGAGTTTCGCGGGCGCACGCTCGAGCAGGAGTTCGGCAACGGCTGGGCCGAGGGCGTGCACCCCGACGACCTCGACCGCTGCGTGGCCCACTACCTCGAGAACTTCCACGCCCATCGGCCGTTCGAGATGGAGTACCGGCTCCAGCGCCACGACGGCGCGTACCGCTGGCTCTTCGACCGCGGCGTGCCCTTCTTCGCCGACGACGGCGCGTTCGCGGGCTACATCGGCAGCTGCATCGACGTGACCGAGCGCGTCGAGGCGCTGGGCGAGCTGGCCGTGTCGAACGCCGCCGCGCTGCGGGCCCTCGAGCGGCTCGTGCCGATGTGCACCTGGTGCAAGAAGATCCGCGACGCCGCGGGCGCCTGGAAGGGTTTCGACGTCTTCGTCCTCGAGCAGGCGCAGGGCACGGTCACCCACGGCATCTGCCCCGACTGCACCCGCGAGCACTTCGGCCTCGAGCCGGAGTAGCGGCCGCTGCCCTCGCGTCACGCCTCGCGCGGCACGCCGTAGAAGTAGTAGCCCCGGCCGAAGGGCGAGAAGCGAAACGTCCCGTACTCCCAGCGCCAGCCCGCGCCGAACGGCGCGACCATCGCGCGCAGGTCGTCCTCGGACCAGACGCGCAAGGTCGAGACGACGCCGTCCCACAGCGCGACGGCGAGCGCGGCGGGCGTCAGCCAGGTGAGCGCGATCTTCGCGAGGCGGTCCCTCGAGGTCAGCCACGGGTTGGCCATCAGCGCGGGCAGCCCCGCGAACGCGAAGTTGGCGAACTGCAGCGGGTTGCGCTCGAAGCACTCGGCGACGAACACGCCGCGCGCGCTGCGGACGGCGTCCTCGAGGATCGCGGCGGCCGCCTCGCGCGGGAAGTGGTGCATCACGTTGACGATGCTGCGCGCGCGCCCCTCGGCGAGGGCGGGCGGGATGCGCGTCGCGTCCACCGGCGCGGCGACGAAGTCGATCGCCGCCGGGTGCTCGGCGCGCGCGCGCGCCCAGTCCTCGAGGCGCGGGTGCAGATCGGTCAGCACGAACCTCGGCTGCGCGCCGCCGCGCCGCGCGAGGGCCTCCGACAGGATGCACGCCGGGCCGCCGCTGCCCGCGCCGAGGTCGAGCACCTCGGTGGCGCGCGCGTCGGCGAGGAAGGCCTCGAAGGGCTCGACCAGGCCGTCGAGCATGTGCCCCCAGGCGAGCGTGCGGCTGAGCGACTCGACGACGGTGTCGCGCACCGCCCTGGGCGTGCGGGGCGAGTCGTTGAACTCGAACAGTTGAAGGCGCGGCAGGCGAGGCGGCATGGCGATCGCCGTCGTAGCACCGGCACGCCGCACGGCGTCGCCTCAGAGCTCGATCTGCACGCCGAGCTCGATGACGCGGCCGGGGGGCAGCTTGAAGAAGGCCGAGGCCGCCATCGCGTTCTGGCTGAGGAGCTTGAAGAACATCTTGCGCGGCGTGCTCATCTTCGCGCTGCCGGTGAAGACGAGCGACTCGCGCCCGAGGAAGTACGACACGTCGCCGAGGTCGATCGCGACGCCGCGCGCCTTCAGCCCTCGGATGATCTTGGGGATGTCGGGGCTCTCCATGAAGCCGTAGACGACCTGCGCGCCGTAGCAGCCCTCGCCGAGGTCGGTGACCTCCGCGACGCGCTGCTCCTCGGCGACCTCGGGCACGTGGCGCGTCTGCACGGTGAGGAAGACGACCCTCTCGTGGAGCGTCTTGGCGTGCTTGAAGTAGTGGATGAGCGAGTGCGGCACGCCGGGGTTGCTCGTCATGAAGACCGCGGTGCCCTTCACGCGCGGCGGCCGCTCGGCGTGCAGGCTCGCGAGGAACGCCTCGGTCGGCAGCATCATGGCCTTGAGCACCGCGCCGAGCGCGGCGCGCCCCTTGCGCCAGGTCAGCATGACGAACGCGCTCGCCGCGGCGATCGCGAGGGTGATGTAGCCCCCCTCGAAGAACTGCGTCGCGTTGCTGAGGAAGAAGCCGATGTCGACGGCGATGAGCGCGAGGCACACCGGCCCGATGAGCCAGGCCTTCCAGCTCCAGACGCGCGTGGCCACGAGGTAGAAGAGGATCGTGGTGAACCCCATGGTGCCGGTGACCGCGAGTCCGTAGGCCGGCGCGAGGTTGTGCGAGCTTCGGAAGCCGAGCACCAGCACGATGCACCCGGCGAGGTAGCCCCAGTTGACCTCGGGCACGTAGATCTGCCCCTCGACCTCGGCGTTGGTGTGCACGACGCTGACGCGCGGGCAGAGGCCGAGCTGGATCGCCTGGTGCACGAGCGAGAAGGCGCCGGAGATGAGCGCCTGGCTCGCGATGATGGTGGCCAGCCAGCTGATGAGCACCAGCGGGTAGACGAACGCCGCCGACGCCGGCACGAGCGCGTAGAACACGTTGCCGTCGACGATCGGCGCCGCGTCGAGCATGCGCGCCCCCTGGCCGAGGTAGTTCAGCATCAGCGCAGGCCACACGACGAAGAACCACGCGCGGCGCACCGCGGGGCGGCTGAAGTGCCCCATGTCGGCGAAGAGCGCCTCGCAGCCGGTGATGCAGAGGTCGACCGAGCCGATGACGTAGAGCGTCGCGCGCGGGAAGTGGCGCATGTAGCGCGCGGCGTACGCGGGGTTGACGGCCGCGAGCACGTCGAGGTGCCGCGAGAGGCTCACCGCGCCCATCGCCGCGAGCGCGACGAACCAGACGGCCATCGCCGGCGCGAAGATCGCGCCCACCTTGGCGGTGCCGTAGCGCTGGATCGAGAAGAGCGCGATGAGCGTCGCGACCGAGAGCCACGGGATGTAGGGCGACCACCGGTGGGTCACGACCTCGAGCCCCTCCCACGCCGACATGATCGACAGCGACGGGGTGATGACGCCGTCGCCGAGGATGAGCCCCGAGCCGACGACGGCCATGACGACGATGACCCCCATCGCGCGCGGGCTGAAGCGCTCGGCGGCCTTCGCCTTGAGCAGCGCGAGGATCGAGAACATCCCCCCCTCGCCCTCGTTGTCGGCGCGCAGGATGAGCACGACGTACTTGAGCGTGACGACGATCGCGATGGCCCAGACGAACAGCGAGGTGAAGCCGAGCACCTCGTCGCGGCCGTAGTACTGGCCGAGCGTCATCGTCACCTTCTCGTGGATGCCGTGCACCGACATCAGGTGCGACGAGACGGTCTCCGACATCGCGTAGAGCGGCGAGGTGCCGATGTCGCCGAACACGACGCCGAGCGCCGCCCAGACGAGGATGCGCAGGCTGGCGGTCGCGTGGCCGTGCGCCGCGTCGGCTGCGGGCGCCGGTTGGGTCGCGCTCACGATGCGCTCGGCGCGGGCCGGAGGACCGGCGAGCCGAAGACGAGGAGGGGAGAGCCTGGGATCATGCGGCGGGTTCCTACGCCGCCGCGCATCAAGAAGACGTCAAGATGTGCGCTCGGCGCGCGCGAGGCCGTGCTCGCTCGCCTCGCGCTCGACGCGGTCGCACCGCTCGGGGCATAGAGTAGCCGTCGCGCCCCGCGCGACGCCCGCAGCATGCTCCAGCACCCGCAGCAGCCTCCCCACGACGCGCACGCGGACCGCCCGCTGCGCGGCGACTCGGCGACCTGGCCCGCCAGCGAGCGGGTGCTCGTCTGCGTCAGCCGATCGCCCGCGTCCGAGCGCCTGGTGCGCGCGGCGGCTCGCCTCGCGGGCGGGCTGCGCTGCCCCTGGGTGGCTGCGTACGTCGACACGGGCTCGCTCGCGGCGCTCGGCGACGTCGACCGCGAGCGCCTCGAGGCCCACCTGCGCGCCGCCGAGGCGCTCGGCGCGACGGTCACGCGGCTCTCGGGGGCGCGCGTCGCGGACGCGCTGCTCGCCTACGCGCGGCGCAACGGCGTCACGCGCATCGTCATCGGCAAGCCGACGCACGCGCGCCTGCGCGACCGCCTGCAAGGCTCGCTGCTCGACGACGTCGTGCGCGGCAGCGGCGACATCGACGTGCACGTCATCAGCGGCGAGGGGGCCGACGGCGCGGCGCCGCGCGCGGGGTGGAGCGCGGCCTCCTCGGCCCCCCCCTCGCACTACGCAGCGGCCACCTTGCTCGTGGCGGTGACCGTGGGCGTGGCGCAGCTGCTGCGCGACACGCTCGCGGTGCCGGACCCGGAGATGCTCTTCGTGCTCACGGTCATGGTCTCGGCCGTCCGCCTCGGGCGCGGGCCGTCGCTGCTCGCGGCGGGGCTCGGCGTTGCCTGTTACGATTACTTCTTCCTCGCGCCGCTCTACACGTTCTCGGTCTCCGACCAGCGCTACTTCCTGACCTTCGCGATGATGTTCGGCGTCGGCTGGGTGATGAGCGAGCTGACCGGCCGGGTGAAGCGGCAGGAGCGCGACGCGCACGCCCGCGAGGAGCGCACGGCGGTGCTCTACGCCCTCACCAAGGACCTCGCGTCCGCCGACGAGCCGACGCGGATCGCCGAGGTGTCCGCGCGCCACGCGGCCGACATCTTCGGCGCCCGCGCGATCGTCCTGCACGCCACGGGCGACGGCGCGCTCGTCGCGCTCGGCGCGGCCCCCCCCGGCGCGACGCTCGACGCCGAGCAGATGAGCGTCGCGCGGTGGGCGCTCGAGCACGGCGCGCTCGCCGGGGCCGGCACCGACGTGCTCGCGGGCTCGCACAGCGTCTGCGCGCCGCTGTGCGTCGGCGCCTCGGCGCTCGGCGTGCTCGCGCTCCTGCCCGCCGACCGGGCGTGGCTGCGCCCCGAGCAGCGCGCGTTCCTCGAGGTGTTCGGCCGCCAGGTCGCGCTGGCGCTGGCGCGCGCGCGGCTCGCCGACGAGGCCCGCTCCGGCGCCCTGCGCGCGAAGGCCGAGGAGACCCGCTCGTCGCTGCTCTCGGCGGTGTCGCACGATCTCCGCACGCCGCTCGCTGCGATCACGGGCGCCGCCACGTCGCTGCGCGACGACGCGAACCTGCCCCCCGAGAGCCGCGCGGATCTGGTCTCCGCCATCTGCGACGAGGCCGAGCGGCTCGAGCGGCTCGTGGCGAACCTGCTCGACATGACGCGGCTCGCGGCGGGCGCGTCCACGCTTCGCCGGGACTGGGTGCCGCTCGACGAGATCGTCGGCTCCGCGCTCGCGCGCCTCGAGGCGCGGCTCGGCGACCGCGCGATCGAGCTCGACGTCCCCGGCGACCTCCCGATGCTCTTCGTCGACCCGGTGCTCTTCGAGCAGCTCGTGCTCAACCTGCTGGAGAACGCGAGCAAGTACACGCCCCCCGGCACGCCCATCGAGGTGCACGCGCGGGCCGCGGGCGACACGGTGGCGATCGAGATCCGCGATCGCGGCCCCGGCGTGCCACCCGGCGACGAGGAGCGCGTGTTCGAGAAGTTTTACCGGGGTCAGCACGTCGGCGTCGCAGGCGTCGGCCTCGGGCTGCCCATCTGCCGCGCGATCGCCGACGCGCACGGGGGCACCATCCGAGCGCTCGCGCGCAGCGGTGGCGGCTCGGTCTTCCGCGTCGAGCTGCCGGCAGGCGCCGAGCCGCCGTCGGTCCCCTCGGGCGACGGAGGCCTGGCGTGAGCGCCCCCGGCGCGCTCGTGCTCGTCGTCGAGGACGAGCCCCAGATGCGGCGCTTCATCCGGGCGTCCTTGACCTCGCACGGCTACCGGATCGTCGAGGCAGCGAGCGCGGCCGAGGCCGTCGCGCTCATGACGACCCAGCCGCCCGATCTCGTGCTGCTCGACCTCGGCCTGCCCGACGGCGACGGCATCGACGTCGCGAAGCGCCTGCGTGAGTGGAGCCGCGTGCCCATCATCGTGCTCTCCGCGCGCGGGCGCGAGGACGACAAGGTCGCCGCGCTCGACGCGGGCGCCGACGACTACCTCACCAAGCCCTTCGGCGTGAACGAGCTGCTCGCACGCATGCGCGTCGCGGAGCGGCACGCCGAGGCCGCCGCCTCGCCCACCGCGGCCCAGGCGCTGAAAATAGGCGATCTCGAGCTCGACTTCGTGCGCCGCGAGGTCACGCGCGGCGGCGAGGTCGTCCACCTCACGCCCATCGAGTACAAGCTGCTCGCGCTCTTCGCGCGGCACGCCGGCCGGGTGCTCACGCACCGCCAGATCCTGAAGGAGGTGTGGGGCCCGATGTGCGCGTCGCACCCGCACTACGTGCGCGTGCACATGGCCGAGCTGCGCAAGAAGATCGAGGCGACCCCCTCGCGCCCGCGCATCCTCGTCACCGAGCCGGGGGTCGGCTACCGGCTCCGCGACGGCTCGTGACCTACGGCGCGAGCGAGTCTTCGAGGCCGGGCACCGCGAGCATCGGGCGCTCGAGCGCGACGCAGAAGGCGTTGTTCGTCAGCGCGAAGAGCACGTACTGCGCGACGAGCCCGATGAGCTCGATGACCTCGAGCGGCGACAGCTTCGAGGCCCAGAGCCTCCACGCCTCGTCGCCGATCGTGCGGTGGTTCACCAGCTCGTCGGTCAGCTCGACGACCGCGCGGTCGCGCCCGTCGCCGAGGCTCGCGAGGTCTCCGGTGCGCAGCGCCTCGAGCGTCGCCTCGGCGACGCCGAACTCGCGCGCGACCGGCACGTGGTGCCGCCAGACGTACTCGCTGCGGTAGAGCACCCCCATGCGCAGGATGAGCAGCTCCTGCTCGCGCAGCGAGAACGCCATCGTCTCCTTCGACGTGACCCAGTAGTCGAGGAACGCGCCGAGCGTCGCCGGCGCGTGCATGAGCGTCCCCATCACGTGGTGCGGCGAGCCCTCCCCCTTGAGCCCCGAGCCGGGGATGCGGGTGAGCGTGGCCTCCCACTCGGGGCGAAGCGCGGAGACGGGCAGGGGAGCGATGCGCGGGGGAGTGGTCATGGGGGGCTCGCTGCGACGAGGGCTCGCGGGGGCGCGGGTCGTCGTGGACCGCGCCGAGCGCGCGGACGAGGAGCCCGAGCGTCGCGGACGAGTAGCCGAAAGCGAACAGGCTGTACAGCGCGAAGAGAGGCGTAGGATCGTAGGGTCGGCAGGCTGCGGGAGCGTCCCGTGTGGCAGCCGCGCCCCCGAGGAGATCGACCATGTCCATGCGCACTTTCGTGGCTCTCTCGACCGCTGCCAGCGTCCTGGCCGCCAGCGCGGGGGCCTTCGCCCTCGACGGCACGTTCAGCTCCGACGGCAGCAAGCAGAAGTTCGGCGCCGACAAGCTCGTCGGCCTCAAGTACGAGGTGAAGTCGCCGCGCGACATCGCCACCGGTCAGGCCTCGGGCAAGCGCCAGCACGCGCCCGTCTGCATCTACAAGGCCGGGAGCGCGACCACCGCGCAGTACTTCCAGGCGACCGTGAACAACGAGGTGCTCAAGAGCGTCTCGATCGAGCTGTCGAACGGCGTGCACATCAAGCTGACGACCGCCAACGTGGCGAGCTTCGCCATCCTCGACACCGACGGCAAGGACCTCGAAGAGGTCTGCTTCACCTTCCAGAAGATCGAGATCTCGCAGGGCAAGGGCGTCGTCGCGATGGACGACTGGATGAAGTAGCGCGCGCTTCGTCGAAAGCGCCGGTCGCGCCGCAGTCAGGTCACCACTCGACGACCATCCCCTCCTTGGTGATCCGCACCGTCGGCGGCCGTCGCCGCGTGAGCACGGCGACGGCGCTCAGCCCGCCGGTCGCGGCGAGGAAGAGGCCGCCGCCGACCAGCAGCCCGAGCTTGCTCGTGGGCTCGGGGTCGAGCACGGCGGCCAGCACGAGCGCGACGCCGGCGAGCGTCATGCCCACGCCCACGAGCGCCGCCGACCACTCGCCCGACGACAGCCTCGCGTGCAGGCCCATCTGCAAGAGCGTCTGGCCCTGCGGGTCGATCCCGACGCCCGCGTCGTCGACGACGAGCACGCCGCGGCGATCCTTGTAGGCCTTCGCCAGCGCGGTGAACCACCCCGCGTCGGAGGTGCGAACGGTCAGGTGATCGGTCATGGCGCGCTCGCCCTCCCGGCTCAGGGCGCGATCTTGCGGTAGTGGATGCGCGCGGTCGCGCGGATGGCGCTGAACCCCGGGTCGACCGTCACGCGAATGTGGTACGCGATGCCGTCGCTGCCCGACTCGTTCTTCGCGGCCTGGTTCACGTACGTGAGCCAGTGGTTCATGCCGAGGCCGTTCTCCTCGGGGTGAAACACGCTCACGGCCGACTCGAGCGGCGCGGTCGTCGGGAAGTAGCCGAACACGGTGCCGAACTCGACGTGCACGAAGGGGTAGCCGACCGGGTTGTGCGTGCGCGCGCTCGCCTCGTCGAGCCACCGAAGCTCGAGCAGCATCCCCGCGTGCGTCTGCTTGTCGGCGTCGAACTGCTGCGCGCAGTCGTAGGTGTCGAGCGTGAACGGGTGCGTCGCGTCGATCACCGCCGTCTTGCGCGTGACCGCGAAGCTCCCCACCTCGGCCGCGCCGCAGTCCGACGACTCCGCGAGCAGCGTGTCGAGCGGGACGGACGACGACTTCGCGGCGACGACGCCGTAGCTCGGGTGCCACCAGAGCTCGCCGGTCACCTCGGTGCCGCGGAACGCGGCGGGGATGGCGTCGCCCGTGCCGACGAACGCGCCGGTGTAGTGGTTGCAGCCGTGCACGACGCCCGCGGCGGTCGTGACCGAGGCGTCGCTCTCGGTGCGCGTATAGCTGCCCGTGACCTGCACCGGCTGCCCGACGAGATCGGTCGGCGAGGTGATCGTCGCGGTGCCGCTGACCGCCTGGGCCTGCCCCACGGTCGGCGCGAGCGGCACGTGGACGGGGGACGCGAGCGTCGCGGTGAAGGGCGCGCCGACGACCGAGCGCGCGTCGAAGCCGCCGAAGTCGATGCTCCCGGCCTCGCTGTGGTCGGCGACCCAGAGCTCGAACCCGTGGTCGGGCAGCGTGGGGTCGCCCACGAGATCGCGGTCGAACGTCATGCCCGCGATCGTCTTGGTGCCGAGGTTGCGCGACTCGACGCGCGCGCTCGTGCCGAGGAAGCTCAGCTGGTAGGCGCCCAGCGTCGTCGGCGTGTAGGCGCCGTACGGGGCGTGCTCGGCGTCGAACGCGTCGGCGTCCGCGCCTGCCGAGTCGCTGCTGCTGCAGCCCCCGGCTGCCACGGCGAAGCCCCAAGCGCAGACGACCCACGACGTGCGAGCCCGACCGAGCGGGCGGTTGCGGTGCGACATGGTCTCTCTCCTGGCGTCCCGGCACGCGCCGGGGTGCCTCCCGACACACAAGACCCGTGCCGCGTCGAACATGCGGGAAACATTCACCATCGTGCGTGCGGGACGCGCATCGTGTGCGCCTGTGGCGACGGATTCGCGCCGACGAGGGCGCGGCGGCTCCGGGGGGGCGTCGCCGCGCGGTCTCAGCGGCGAGGGGAGGGCGGGGGGCGAGGGCGCTTGCGCGCGGCGCGCAGTGCGTCCGCGAGGGCCTGCTCGATCGACGCCTCGCCGGCCAGAGGCACGCTGCCGCCGCGCTTCTCGACGAGCGCCCGCAGCGACCGCGCGCCTGCCCCGCCGACCATCCACGGCGTCGACCCGCACGCGTCCGCGTACGCACGCACCAGCGCCCGCGCCTCGGCCCCCTCGGGCGGCACGGTCGACGAGAGGCACACGAAGTCGGGGCTGAGCGCGGCGACCGCGTCGGCCAGCGCCGCGGGGGGCGTGCGCGCGCCGAGGTCGACGACGCGCACGCCGAGCGCCTGAGCGGCGAGCGCGACGCCGAGGAGGCCGAGCGCGTGGTCCTCGCCGGCGAAGCAGGCGAACAGCGCCCGCGCGGTCGGTGCGCCGGGGCGCGACACCCGCAGCAGATCGCGCGTCGCGGTCTCGACGAGGGTCGAGGCGAGGTGCTCCTGCGCGATCGACAGGCGCCCCGCGTGCCAAAGATCGCCGATCGCGCGCATCGCCGGCGCGAAGGCGCGCTCGAACACCTCGCGCGCGCCGCCGAGCATCGCCGCGCGCTGCACCGCGGCCTCGACCTCGTGCGGCGCGAAGCTCCGCGTCGCCTCGACGATGCGCGAAGCCGCGGCGGCGAAGGCGTCCGCGTCGGCCGCGAGCGGCGCGGGCTCGCGCTCGTTCGTCTGGCGCAGCGCCCTGTCGGCGGCCTCCGCGGCGCTGACCCCTGCGTCGCAGAGCGCCTTGACCTGCCGCACCAGCGCGACGTCGCGCGCGCTGTAGAGGCGGTACGCCGACGACGTCCGCTCGGGGGCGGGGACGCCGTAGCGGCGCTCCCACGCGCGCAGCGTCGGCGCGGCCACGCCCGTCATCTCGGACACGGCGCGGATGCGGTAGAGCCCGCGGTCCTCGTCGCTCTCGGGCGGTGCCGCGGCCATCGGCGCGCACTCTGTCGCCGTGCCGACGGCTGGTCAAGGTTCGTCGAAGGTTTGGCGAAGCGCTCGTACGTCGGCGCTCGATCGGCCAAAAGGCCCCGCGAGGCGGGCTTGCACAAACCTTGAACAGACCCTAAACGAACCACTGCCGGGTGGCGCTCCGCCGCCCGCTTCTCCCTTCACCGAAAGGCCCCCTTCATGCGACACCCCAAGCTCCTCGTTCTCGCGACCCTCGCGCTCGGCCTCGCCGGCGCCCACTGCAGCAGCAGCGACTCCGACGCCCCGAGCGGCGCCGCGGGCGCGGGCGGCTCCGCTGGCACCGGCGGCACCGGCGG
>CAITLX010000713.1 GCA_903893335.1 uncultured delta proteobacterium
CGCCGCAGTCGGTAGATCCACGAGCGCAGCGTCGAGACGAGCACGCCGTGGCGCGCGGCAACGTCCGCGTGCGACACCCCGCCGCGCTCCGCCTCGCGCACCACGCGCTCCCAAAACCGTCGTCCCTGCCTCGGCGCCATCGACCACCTCCGTGGCCGAGACCCATCGCCCGGGCGCCTCCCGGCCGGCAGCCGCCGGTTCTCGGACGGTTACCTCCGGACGCGTGCGCATCTCGCTTCCTGGGCCGTGTCCGCGGCCTCGGTCCTCGTGGCGTCCGTCGCGCACGCTTCGCCCCTGGTCGCGCCTTCGGGGATGGATGGCGCCGGCCTCGGGATGGCGGCCTCCTCGGTCGTGCGCCTCTGGGCCGACCTCGGGTACGTGGACTGGAGCAAGACGACGACGCTCGCGCCGACGGTGGGTGTCGGCGTACGTGTCGCGCCGTGGCTCGAGATCGAGACCGCGGCGGCCTACTCACGCGTCTCGGGCGACGGCTTCTCCGAGCCTCTGTCGGGCTTCGGCAACGTGTACCTCGGCGCGCGGCACCTCACGCTCGACGGCCCGGTGCGCAGCACCGTCGGAGTCGGCGTGCTGATCCCGACGGGCGACACCTCGCGCGACGCGAGCCTCGCGAACCTGTGGGGATCGATGACCGACGGATTGCAGCATTTCGAGCTGCGTCGCCCCGAGGCGACCATCGTCGTGGCCCCCTGGCACGTCGAGACGGGCGAGCGCGTCGTGCTGTCGCTCGATGGTGCGCTGGGCTTCGAGCACCCCACCGACGGCGCCAGGCGCTCGGTCGACAACTACGTCTACGCGCACGTCGCTCCGGGCGTCGCATTTCGCCTGAGCACCGCGCTGCTGCTCGGCCTGCGCGCCCCGATGCTCGTGGTGTTCAACGGCGACGACCGCGAGGACAACCAGTTCGTGATCGAGCCCTTCGTGCGCGCCACCATCCGGGAGCGCGGCTTCGTCAGCCTCCGGCTCGAGTTTCCCGTCGACGACCCGGCCGCCAGCTTGGGCGGCCCCATGTACGTCCTCGGGGGCGGCGTGGCGCTCTGACTACGGCGGCCCCACCGCAGCACTCTACAGATGCTTGCGCGCGATGTCGGCCCAGGTGCCCGAGGGCTCGAGCTCGAGGTATTTCTTCCACGCGGGGCGCGCGCGCGCGGCATCGCCCGTGCCCTCGAACGCCATCGCGAGGTTGAAGTACGCGTCGGCGAACTTCGGGTCGGTCGCGATGGCGCCCTCGAAGAAGGCGATCGCCTCGGTGGCCTTGCCGCGCTCGAGCATGACGTAGCCGAGGTTGTACTGCGCCTCGCTCTGGCGGGCGTCGATCTCGAGCGCGCGGCGGTAGAGCGCCTCGGCGCCGGGCTCGTCCCCCTTGCGGAAGCAGATGTTGCCCAGGTTCGTGTAGGCGATGGCGAGCCACGGATCGAGCCGCAGCGCCTCGCGGTAGAGCGCCTCGGCCTCGGCCATCGTGCGCGGGTTCTCGTCGAGGGCGCTGGCGCGGACGTAGAGGTCGTACGCCGTCTTCGCGCGCTCCTTGCCGGCCGTCGGCCGCAGCACGCGCACCACGTCGTCGCGCAGCGTGCGCACCTCGAGGTCGAGCATCATCTGCCCGGTGAGGGCCTCGTAGGTGCCCTCCTCGGAGCGCACGACGAGGCGCTCGCCGTCGGACACGATGCGAAGCTCGGCGAGCGGACGCGACACGCGCGGCAGCGAGGCGCGCAGCGACACCACGGCGCGCGCGACGTCGCGCAGGCGGACCTTGCGCGCGAGCAGGGCCTGCGCGGTGCGCAGCGCGATGAGGTCGGCGAAGGTGTACGCGCGGCGTCCGTTGCGGCGCCCGCTCGGCGTGACGACGCGCGCGCGGTCGAGCGAGCGCAGGCGCGGCAGGCTCATGTCGAGCAGGCGCGCGACCTCGCTCGCGGAGAAGAGGTCGGTCACCGGCTCGCGCGTGTCGAACGGGATCGGCTCCTTCGCCGTGCGCGGCGGGGTGCTCGGCGGACGCTCCTCGCCTGCCTCGCGCCGACCGCCGCCGGGGCCGAACACGACGTGGATGACCTTGTCGTCGCGGTGGGTCTTCTGCGTCATGCGAGGCGGGCTCGGGAGGATGGGTCGAGCGTCGGGCGCGGAGGGGTGGGCGTCGAGGCCCGTCTTTGCCCCCGGAGCGCGCGAGCGACCGTCACCCGTTCGCGTGCCCGCCTGCGGGCGTCAAGAGGGACGGACGTCGTTCGCCGCGGCGGTCGGGCAGGACGCGCGCCTCGACGTCGACGTGCAGCCGCACGCCGCCTGGGTGCGCGGCCACGGTGACCTCGGCGTGCATGCGCGCGAGCGGCCCGTCGGCGCGGTGCGAGGCCTCGCGGCGCGCGACGCGCACGGCGCGCAGGCGCAGGTGGGGGTCGTGCGACGCGAGCAGGGCGGCCTGCGTGCTCTCCTCGTCCGACGAGGTGCCGACGTCGAGCACGATGCTCGTCGAGCCGAAGTAGGAGCGATCGTCGGCGTCCCCCTTGGGCGCGCCCTCGGAGACGACGTCCGCGTGGTCGAGCGCCGCGACCCACGCCGCGTCGGAGCACGACACGAGCGTGACGACGCGCTCGCGCACGAGCGCGGGGCGCCGCGACTTGGCGAGTCCGGGGCGGGGAGGGGAGCCTTGGAGCATCGTGCGGATCGAATCGTAGGCAGGCGTGCCCTCGCGCAGCCAACTTGCGTGTGTACGGCGCGCGAAAGTTGGCCGCCGCTCCGCCACCGACATGACAATTCGCGTCGGAGGGCGACGCCACCATGACCACGCTCGCGAAGATCCAGCTGAAGAAGTCCCCCGGCGACGAGCGACGTCGCCACCGCGTCTACGTGACGCGCAACACCGAGTACCACTTCCGCGACCTCGTCTGCGTCGGCGTGCGCGACCGACGCACCGGTGAGTGGCTCGCCGGTCACCTCGCGCTCAACCGCCCGGTGCACGGCGGGTTGAGGTTCTTCCTCAACGGCTCGATCCTGCCCAACCCGGGCGAGCCGCGCGTCGGCGAGGCGCTCTTCTTCGCGTCGGGCGGGCGTGACCTCGTCACGAGCCCCGTCGAGGCGATCGACAGGCCCGCGAAGGAAATCGTCGCGCAGTACTGCTGCTGAGCCCGCGTCGCGGCGCGCCCGATCACACCGAGCAGAAGCCCTCGTAGTCGATGTAGCTCGTGATGGTCGGGGCGTCGCCGCAGACGGGGCAGGCCTTGTCGCGGCGGAGCTTCAGCTCGCGGAACTTCATGCGCAGCGAGTCGTAGGTCAGCAGGCGGCCGACCAGCGGGTCCCCCTTGCCGAGGATCAGCTTGATGGCCTCGGTCGCCTGCACGGTGCCGACGATGCCGCAGAGGATGCCGAGCACGCCCGCCTCGGCGCACGAGGGGGCGAGGTGCGGCGGCGGCGGCTCGGGGTAGAGGCAGCGGTAGCAGGGGCCCTTGCCGGGGACGAACGTCGTCACCTGCCCGTCGAAGCGGAAGATCGACCCGTGCACGACGGGCTTGGCGTGGAACACCGACGCGTCGTTCACCAGGTAGCGCGTCGGGAAGTTGTCGCAGCCGTCGACGACCAGATCGTAGGGCTCGAAGAGCCGATCGACGTTGGCGCTGGTGAGGCGCTCGCGGTGCTGCACGACCTTCACGTCGGGGTTCAGGTCGGCGATGGCCGCGGCCATGCTCTCGACCTTGGGCTTGCCCACGCGGCTCGTCGCGTGCGCGATCTGCCGCTGGAGGTTCGACGCGTCCACGACGTCGGCGTCGACCACGCCCAGCGTCCCGACGCCGGCGGCGGCGAGGTAGAGCGCCGCCGGGCTGCCGAGGCCTCCCGCGCCGAGCAGCAGCACCTTGGCCGACAGCAGCTTCACCTGCCCCGCCTCGCCCACCTCGGGCAGCAGCAGGTGGCGCGAGTAGCGGTCGCGCTGCGCCTCGGTGAGGTTCGGCGGCGACTCGACGGGGAAGCCGACGTCCTTCCAGCGCACGAAGCCCGGGTTCGCGCTCTCGACGCGCGTGTAGCCGAGCGAGGTGAGCGTCAGCGCCGCGAACGCGCTGCGCGTGCCGCCCGCGCAGTAGACGACGATGGGCGCGTCCTTGTCGGGGAGCTTCTGCTCGACCTGCATCTCGAGGAACCCGCGCGGGATCGACAGCGCGCCCGGCAGGTGGCCCTGGCGAACCTCGTCCTTCTCGCGGACGTCGACGAGCACCATCGGCTCGCGCGCGTCGAGGCGTCGCTTGATCTCCTCGAGCGACACGGGCTTGATCGACTGCCTCACCTCGGCGATGAGGTCGCTGTACGTCTTCGGCATGGGCTCCTCGGGCGAAGGCCTGGGGATTGGAGCCTCGGCCTCCCCCTGTCAAGACGCGCGGGGCGTCTGGCCGGGGTCCGCGGGGGGGCGGCGTCAGCGCGCCGCGAGCGCCTGGCGCAGCGACGCCCACGCCGCCGCGTCGGCGCGGGGCACGCCGAGGGGGGCGGCGTTCTCGGCGAGGTGCGCCACGCTCGTCGTGCCGAACAGCGTCGTGCCGACGCCCGGCGTCGAGCGGGTGAAATGCAGCGCGCGCGCCGCGTCGGTCGGCAGGCCGCCGAGCGCCTCGACGAAGCGCGGCGGGAGCGCGCGCGCGAGCAGGCGCCCCTCGTGCAACGGCGCGCTCGTCCAGACGGTGAGCCCGAGCCGCGCCGCGGCGGCCAGCGGCGTGACCAGCCGCCCGTCGAGCGGCTGCGTCGCGCGCGTGAGCGCCTGCGGCAGCGCGAGCCCGAACGGGAGCTCGACCGCCCGGAAGTGGTGCGCGTCGCCCGCCACCTCGCGCGCGAGCGCGAGGATCTCGGTGAGGGCCAGGTGGTGCGGGTCGCCGGGCGGGAGCCGGAGCGCGTCCCACGTCGCGACGCCCCAGACGCCCACCTTGCCGGCGCTGCACGCCTCCTCGAGCACCTCGATCGAGGCGCGCAGCCTCTCGTGGAGCGTCGCGCGGGGCACGGCGTCGAGCTGGGTCTCGGGGTTGTGCAGCATCTCGACGTCGAGCGCGTCGAGCCCGAGGTTCTCGAGCGAGGGTCGATCGCGTAGCGCACGTAGCCCGCGCCGAGCACGTGGTGCCCGCCGACGACCTCGCCGGCGGCGAAGACCCCGCGCGCGACGTAGGCGTCGTGCACCCAGGCGCCGGCGTGGGCGGGGGGCGCGCCGTCGTAGGCGAGGTAGCCGACCTTGCTGCCGACGACGATCTCGTCGCGCGACGCGAGGCCGCTGGCGAACGCGCGCGCGAGGGCGCGCCCGATCGCCCGCTCGCTGCGCTGGCAGCGGTAGTTGATGGCGGTGTCGAGCACGTTGACGCCGCGCGTGAGCGCCTCGAGCACGGCGGCCTCGTACCGGGCGTCGGTCGCGTCGTCGACGTCGCCGAGGTAGGTGCCGAGCCCGAGCGACGAGGCGTGCCGACCGCACGCGTCGGGCGCATACGCGGAGGGGTGGACCGTGCCCCCCTCGACCAGGCGCTCGGCGAAGCGGCGCGTTCCTTCGGGCGTCGCGCGCATGTGCGCAATCCTACCGCAGCGCGGGGGCCCGCGCCGCGTACACTGCACGCCGTGCTCCGTCGCGTCGCGTTCACGCTGCTCGGTCTCGCTGCGGCATCGTGCCGCGCGCAGCCGCACGCGGCGCCCGCGCCGCCGGACGCGAGCACGGCCACCCGCATGACCACCCCGCCCGATCTCCCGCTCGTGCACCTCGTGCAGCCTGCCCGCGCGCTCGGCCCGACCCCGCCGCCGCTCGTGGTGCTGCTGCACGGTCTCGGCGCCGACGAGCACGACCTCTTCGCCCTCGCGCCGCACCTCGACCCGCGCGCGGTCTACGTCAGCGTCCGCGCGCCGGTGCGCTGGCCGCCGGGCTACGCGTGGTGGCGCAGCGACGAGACGCCTGCGGGGCGCGTCCCCGATCTCGAGCAGGCGCGCGCTGCGCGCGCGACCGTGCGCGCGCTGCTCGACGCCGCGTCGCGGGCGTACGGCGCCGACCGCGCGCGCACCTACCTCGTCGGCTTCAGCCAGGGGGCGATGCTCGCCGCTGCCTTCGCGCTCGAGTCACCCCACGAGGTCGCCGGCGTCGCGCTGCTGTCGGGCAAGCTCCTGCCCGATGCGCTCGCGCACCGCGCGGCCGACGCCGATCTGCGCGGGCTCGCCGTGTACGCCCAGCACGGCACGCGCGACCCGGTGCTGCCCATCGCCGACGGGCGCGCGCTGCGCGACGCGCTCGCGCGCACGCCGGTCGATCTCGTGTGGCACGAGTGGCCCATGGCGCACGAGATCACGCGGCCGAGCCTCGACGCGCTCTCCGGGTGGCTCCGCGAGCGGCTCTCGGCGCCGCGCTGAGTCAGGGCACGACGTCGGTCGCGAGCCGCGGTGAATCAGGGCACGACGTCGGTCGCACTCCGCGGTGAATCAGGGCACGACGTCGGTCGCGAGCCGCGCGAACACCGCGTGGTCGAGCCAGCGGTGGTGCACGTACTCGGCCTGGCGCGCGATGCCCTCGAAGCGGAAGCCGAGGCGGCTGATCACCGCGAGCGAGGCGTGGTTGTCGGTCGCGGCGGCCACGCGCACGCGGTGCATGCCGAGCGACTCGAACGCGAAGTCGACCACGCGCAGCGAGGCCTCGGTCATCAGGCCGCGCCCGGTCGCGTCGCGCCGCAGCCAGTAGCCGAGCTCCGACGAGCGGTGCAGGTGCACGCACGCCTCGAGCCCCACGATGCCGACGAGCAGTCGGGTGGCGCGCTCGCGGATCGTGAAGCGCAGCGCGCGCCCTGCGTCCCAGTCCGAGGCGCAGCCGTCGGCGAACCGAAGGTTGGCCGTCGGGTCGGTGTTGAACGGCACCCACGGGAGCCACTTCTCGAGATGCCCGCGCGACCCGTCGATGGCGAGCCACATCTCCGGGGCGTCCGAGACGTCGATGGGCGCGAGCGAGAGGCGCGAGGTCTCGAGCGGGCGGCCCCGGATTTGCGCGCGCGACGGCAGCGTCAGCATGAAGTGCGCGAGCCTACCGCGTCGCGGCGGCGATGGCTCGCGCGCGTGACTAGATGCGCTCGAGGTCGGCGGCGAGCGGGTGGTGGTCCGAGCCGATCTCGGGGCCGACCCACGCGCGGCGCGCCCGCAGGCCCGGCCCGTACAGGACGTGATCGATGCGCGCGCGCAGCAGCCGCGAGTGCTTGGTGAAGCCGAACCCGAGCCCGACGACCGTGAACGCGTCCTCGAACCCGCCCCACACCTCGCGGAAGATCGCGCTCTCGGCGGTGAGGTTGAAGTCCCCCGCGACGACGACGGGGGCGGCGCCACCGCGCGTCCAGCCGAGCGCCACGTCGGACTCGTGGCGACGGATGGCGGTGTTCGCGACCAGCTCGGGGATGCCCTGCCAGAAGCGCAGCCGCACCATCGCCGCCAGGCCGCTGCGGGGCGTCGCGAGGTGCACGGCCACGACGCGCAGCGGCCCGGAGTCGAGCGTGACGTCGTAGCGCCCGAGCGCTCCGCCCACGCCCTGCGCCCAGATCTCGCGTGGGTCGCGGTGCCGGAGCGCGACCTCCTTCGCGCGCGTCGCGAAGCAGAGGCTGTCGGCGACGTGCACGTGCCAGCCGGGCAGGTGCGCCGACAGCTCGTCGGGGTCGAGGTAGCACTCCTGCATCACGAGCACGTCCGCGCCGAGGCCGCGCGCCCAGTCGGCCGCGTTCAGCGCGGGCCCGGTCAGCCCCTCGACGTTCGCCGTGACGAGCCGCACGTCGCCAGGCGTCCGGTCGAGCCCGTCCGGAGCGCGGAGCCCGGGGCGAAAGCCCATGATGGGGCCGACGGTGACGACCGCCGCGAGCGCGAGGGGCACGAGCGCGCGCGGCGCCCACGCGAGCGCCGCGAGGGCGACGGGGGCGAGGGCCACGAGCGTCACCCAGCGCGGGCCGAACTCGAGCAGGGTCGCCGCCCACCACACGTCCCCGAGCAGCGGCAGCAGCAGCGCCGCGGCGCAGGTGGCCGCGAGGCAGAGCCACGCCGCGACGACCAGGCGGTGCGGTCTCGACGCGCGAGTCGCGGCTTCGGCGGGGGCGTCCGGCACGGGCCTAGCCGTACCAAAGGAGCGCCTTCGGGGCGACTGCATGACGATCGAGCCCTTACCGCTTGCCCCGAGCCGCTGCGCTCTGCTAAAGCATCGGCCCCTTCGTGCCCACCCCAGGGCGCGCAGCCGAGAGCCGCGACGATGAGCAAGTCTCCTTCAGCACTGGTCCAAGAGAAGTTCGGCGACAAGGCGAAGCTCGTCGCTGCGCTCGAGCCGTTCACGCGCGACGACTTCTGGGTCGCACACCCCCGCGAGGGCAAGGGTCTGGCGCACGTATCGAACGCCAAGCTCCTGCACCTCTACGAGGTGTTCACCGCGGTGAAGGCGAAGTTCGCCAACCGCTTCAAGCTCGTCGACGCAATTTGCGACCTCGAGAAGCGCACGAAGGACGAGGGCTTCAAGAAGCGCCTCCTCAAGTTCCCCGTGCCGCGCTTGTGGGACCTCTACCGCGTGGCGGTCAAGCGCACCGCGCGCGCCGAGAAGACCGCGGCGAGCCCGAGGGGCAAGGCGACAGCGGCGATCAAGGCCGCGGCGTCCAAGCCCAAGAAGGCCGCAGCGGCTCCCAAGGCGAAGGCCGCCGGCGCGAAGGCGCCCGCCGCCAAGTCGCCCGCGAAGAAAGCAGCCCCCAAGGCGACCTGAGGCGCTCCGGCGCCTCGTCCGTCGCACGTTGACCAGCGCGGCCGCCCGATGTAAGGGCGGCGCGCGTGTGGCTTCGTGCTGTCGTGTCGCTCCCGCACGATCGAACGCAGGAAAGGTTTCGCGATGGCCGTCACTCCGAAGAGCAAGAAGCCCCCGGTCCCCGTGGGTGATACCGGCTTCCCCGCCGTCCACGATCTGCTCGTCCCCAAGGCGATCTGGTTCACCAACGGCGTGGGCGTCCACAAGGACCGCCTCTCGTCGTTCGAGCTTGCGCTGCGCGACGCTGACGTCGAGATCGCGAACCTCGTGACGGTGTCGTCGATCTTCCCGCCGCACTGCAAGGAGATCAGCCGCAAGGAGGGCGCCAAGCTCATCCGCCCCGGCCAGATCGTCCACTGCGTGCTCGCGCGTCAGGACACCAACGAGGCCAACCGCCTCATCACGGCGTCCATCGGGCTCGCGCGCCCGAGCGATCCGAAGAACTACGGCTACCTCTCCGAGCACCACAGCTACGGCGAGACGGGCAAGAAGGCCGGCGACTACGCCGAGGACCTGGCCGCGACGATGCTCGCGACCACGCTCGGCATCGAGTTCGACCCCGAGAAGGCGTACGACGAGCGCAAGGAGGTCTACCGCATGAGCGGCCAGATCGTCCGCACGCGCTCCACCGTTCAGTCGGCCGAGGGCAACAAGCTCGGCAAGTGGACCACCGTCGTCGCGCTCGGCGTCTTCATCTTCTGAGCTGATCGGCACGCTCGCGATCTTCTGAGCTGAGCCACACGCACGCGAGGCGCCCGCCTCGAGACGCCCCTCTCCCACGGAGGGGGGCGAATCTCGGGCGGGCGTCGTCGCATTCGGCTTGCAGGCTCGCCCCCGAGGTCGATTATCCTGAGCGGTCATGCATCGCTCCGCAGCCCTCCTCGCCGTCTCGCTCCTCGCCGCTGCCTGCTCCTCCTCGTCGGCGTCGCCCGCCGAGGGAGCCGCCGCGCCGACCTACGCCGAGCCGTTCACGATCTCGGCGCTCGAGAGCGAGCGGCTCGGGTCGTACAACTCGAACTTCGAGCACAAGGGGCAGCTCTTCGCCGACGTCGACTGGAAGGCGGCGCCGGTCGCGAGCGTGCTGCTCACCGTCGACCTCGAGTCACCCTGCTACCCGTTCACGAAGTGGAAGGCCGACGCGCCGCCGAGCGGGCAGAACTGGCCGGCCGACTGCGACGCGTTCGATCGCAATTTCTCCGTCTACCTCGACGACGCACCGCCGCCGTCGGACGCGGGGGTCGCCGCCGACGCCGCGCCGCCGCCTCCTGCGTACGAGGTCGCGCACGCGATCACGCCGTTCGGCGGCCCCGAGCACCTCGAGATCGATCTGACCGATCTCGCCAACGCGTTGCCGGGCAAGCACCGGCTGCGCGTGGACATCAGCTCGTGGTCCGACGGCGCCGGGCAGTCGACCGGCTCGAACGGCAGCTGGATCGCGAGCGCGAAGCTGGACGTCACGCCGGGCCCCGCGCCGCGCAAGGTCCTCGCGGCCATCCCGGTGCTCGCCGCGAGCCTGGGCTCCGACGCGCAGCTTCCGTTCTCGGCGTCGTTCGTCGCGCCCGAGGGCACGACCCACGGCCGCCTCGAGTACCGCACGAGCGGGCACGGCGGCGGCAGCACTGCGGGCGACTCGGACTGCATCGGCCCCGCCGAGGAGTTCTGCCACCGCACGCAGACCGTCGAGGTGGACGGCACGGCGGTGCCCGCGTTCGACCCCTGGCGCGAGGACTGCGCCGACCTGTGCACCGAGACGCCGACGCCGAGCGGCACGCAGACCTACTGCCTCGAGAACCCGTGCGGCGCGATCCAGAGCGTGCAGGCTCCGCGCGCGAACTGGTGCCCGGGCAGCATGACGGCGCCGTTCGCGTGGACCGACGCGGACGTCGCGGCGCTCGGCGCGCCGGGCGCGCACACGGTGTCGATCGGCGTCTCGAAGATCGCCGGCGGCGGGTCGTGGCTCGTGTCGGCGATCTACTACGCGTACGGCGACTGACGAGCCGATCGACTACGCGTACGGCGACTGACGCCGCGCGCGGGGGAGAGCGGTCAGAGGCCCTTCTCGACGAGGAAGCGCCGGGTAAACTGCGCGGTCGCCTCGAAGTTGCGCTTCGTGTCGGCGATGGTGCGGTCCTCGATCATGCCGCCGATGCCGAACACCTTCACCTCGACGTGCGTCTCGGAGGTGCGGCGGATCTTCTTGTCGCCGAGGCGCTCGACGCGGAAGACGCCCTCGATGCGCGTCTTCTCGGGCATGAGCGTGGGGGTGATGCGGTAGCGGTAGACGCGCGTGGCGCGGTCCCAGGTGCCCTCCTCGACGTAGCCGAGGCGGTCGCCCATCAGCCGCTGCATCGCCGCGGGGAGGTTCTCGACCAGAAGCTGCATCTCGACGGTCCGCAGGATCGCCGCAGGCGTCTCCTCGTGGCGCGTGACCTTCCAGCTGGGGAAGCGCAGCTCGTCGAGGAACAGACGGCGGTTGTACTCTTCGTCGAAGAAGCAACGCGTCCAGTACGTGTCCTCGTCGCAGTCGAACTCGTGGGAGACTCGCACGTCGGCCATGGGGCAATCCTAGACGTCGGCCGCGGGGCGGTCGAGGTACTTGGTGTAGATGCAGAGGTCGTTGCCTCGCGCGTAGAAGTCGCCGAGGCGCGCCGCGCAGGCGTAGCCCGCGCGCTCGTAGAAGGCTCGCGTGGCGTCGTAGGCGTCGAGGCTGGCCGTCTCGACGCGCAGCAGGCGCCCCGCGGCGGCGGCGACGGCGCGCTCGACCTCGCCGAGCAGCGCGCGGCCGTGACCCCCGCGCTGCAGCCGAGGGTCGACGGCGATCCAGTACAGGTCCCACGTCGCCTCGGTCATCGGCGTCGGGCCGAAGCACGCGTAGCCGCGGAGCGCGCCGTCGGCGGCCTCGTCGATCGCGAAGCGGTAGCCCGACGCGTCTCCCCGCGCGAGCGCCTCGTCGACGAGCTCGAGCGCGACGGCGACCTCGTCGGCCGTGAACTCGGAGACCCGCCCGAGCAGCTCAGCGATCGCGGCCCGATGTCGCGGTGCGAGCTT
The DNA here is from genome assembly GCA_903893335.1 of uncultured delta proteobacterium. Classification (GTDB taxonomy): domain Bacteria; phylum Myxococcota_A; class Polyangia; order Polyangiales; family Polyangiaceae; genus CAITLX01. The sequence goes on from CAITLX010000713.1 coordinate 11,801, forward strand.
CACGGGTGCCGACGATCTCCTTGCGACGGCTGCGGGCGTAGCGCACCAGCAGGCGCATGAGCGCGGGGTAGTCGATGCCGACCGAGTTGGCGGCGCGCGCGAAGCCGGCGTCCGGGGACAGGTCGCAGTTGGGGTTGACGTCGACGACGTAGGGCGTGCCGTTGGAGGAGAGGCGCACGTCGACGCGCCCGTAGTCACGCACGCCGACGGCGCGGAACGCGTCGCTCGCCACGCGCCGGATGCGGGCGGCGATGGCCGGCGGAAGCTGCGGCATGATGACGGGCTGCGTGCCCAGATCGTCGATCGACCCGGTGAGCCACTTGGCGTCGTACGAGACGATCTTCGGGCGGTCGTCGGGCAGGGCCGAAAAATCGATCTCCTGCAAGGGGAGCACGCGCGCCTGGGGGTAGCCCAGCATCGCGACGTTGAACTCGCGGCCGTCGATGAACTGCTCGACGAGCACCGGGGCCTTGAAGGCATCGATGACGTCGAAGGCGCGCGCGCGCACCGAGGCCTCGTCGTGGCAGACCGACTTGGCCGTGATTCCCGCAGAGCCGTCCTCGCGCGACGGCTTCACGATGACGGGGTAGGGGACGTCGAAGGGGTCGTCGGCGCTGTGCAGCAGCACGCCGCGCGGCGTGGGCACGCCTGCCTCGATGAGCCGGGCCTTGACGCGGTCCTTGTAGAGCGCGGCGCTGAGCGCCGGGGGAGGCGAGCCGGTGTAGGGCAGCCCCATGAGGTCGAGCACCGTGGGCAGGACGGTCTCGAGGCGAGCGTCGCCGCCGAGCGACTCGCAGAGGTTGAAGACGCACGCCGGTGACTGCGCCTCGAGCCGGGCGCGAAGCTCGGCGAAGTCTCCCTCGACCGGGATGAGCGTCGCGGTGTGGGCGCCGTCGGCGATGAGCGCCGCCTCGACGTCGAACGCCACCGACTGGACCGTCGCGCGAGATTCGTACGCCGTATCGCCCGCGGGCGTGGCGTCGGTGAAATCGACGTTGTAGAGGATGGCCACATCGATGGCCTGCAGCTTGCGCCTCTGGGATCGCTTCGCCTGCGCCTCCTCCAACTGGGATCGCCTCGCTTGCGCCTCCTCCAACTGGGATCGCTTCGCCTGCGCCTCGTCCATCCCGTGGTCCTCTGCTGGCTGCTGGGCGCGCCCCGCGCGCGCCGCGTGTTCGCTCCACCGAACGATCACGTCGCCATTCATCGCGACGTATCGTGCGACGATCGAGGGGTCAAGGTCGTCGTGAACGAAACGCACACCGCCACCATCACCACCACCGCGCGCCGCGCGCCGTCGTGGGTCGCACAGGTCCTCGTCGTCGCCGGCAAGGACGTCGCCATCGAGCTCGCGACCGGCGAGGTCGTCGCCACCAGCGGCTTCTTCGCGGTCCTGGTCGTGGTGCTCGCGTCGCTCGCGTTCTACGCAGGCCCCGAGGCGCCCGAGCGCGTCGCGCCGGGCGTCATCTGGCTCAGCGTGGCGTTCGCCGCGGTGCTCGCGCTCTCGCGCGCCTGGGCCCGCGAGCGCGAGGAGCGCGCGTTCGAGGGGCTCGTCGTCTCGCCGATCTCGCGCAGCGCGCTGTTCGCGGGCAAGGCCATCGGCGTCATGGCCTTCACGCTGGTGGTCGAGGCCATGGTCATTCCCCTGACCGCGCTGCTCTTCGGCTTCGATCTCGTCAAGTTCGCCCCGGCGCTGGCGCTGTTCGCGGTGCTCGCGGCCATCGGCATCGCGGCGACCGGCACGCTGTTCGGCGTGATGACGGTGCGCACGCGGGCGCGCGACCTCGTGCTCGCCGCGGTGCTCCTGCCGCTGCTCGCCCCGACGCTCGGCACCGCGGTCGCGGCGACGCGCGAGCTGTTCGGGGGCGTGCCGCTGCACGACCTCGGCGACTACGTGCTCCTGCTGCTCGTGTTCGACGGCGTGTTCGTCATCGGAGGCATGGGCCTGTTCGGCGCGCTCATCGAGACGTGACGACGGCTGCGGCCACGCGCTCGGCCTGCGCCACGATCGCGTCGAGGTCCGAGCCCGTGCCCGCGACCTCGCCGGCGCAATAGACGCCCTCGCGCACGCGGCCGTCGCCGTCGGCGTGCGGCACGTAGCCCCCGCGCGCGAGGTCGAGCGAGGCGCGCGCGCCCGCCTGCACCGCGAGCTCGAACGCGGGCGCGCCCGGGACCTCGACGCACACGGCGTCCACGCGGTGCCGCTCGCCGCCAAGCTCGACGCCCCGCACGCGCGCCGCGCCGCGTAC
>CAITLX010000714.1 GCA_903893335.1 uncultured delta proteobacterium
CCCTTGCCCTCGGGCAAATCGAACGTGTAGTCGGGGTAGACGCAGGCGAGCGGCGCCACGACGAGGGCGAGCGCGATCGTTGCGAACGCAACGGTCGCGCGCGGACCGAGCGAGAGGGCGAATCGCGCCATCAGAAGGCTCCCACGAGGGTGGCGCCGAGCGGCGCCCCCGGCGCGCTGGTCACCACCGCGAGGGCGCCCGGGCGCGTCGCCGGCTTCGCGGTGAAGTAGAGGTACGCGCCGTACCCCGCCGCGCCCAGTCCGCCGAGCAGCGTCACCTCGGCGAAGCCGGTGTAGAGCTTGCCGCGATCGGCGGTCGCCGACGCCGAGGCGGGGCACCTGCCGTCGACGCACTGCCCGTCGAGGTCGGAGACGGTGCCCGCCCGGAGCCCCCAGAAGACCCCGCTCACGACCAGCGCGCCACCGCCGGCTCCGAGCCAGACCCACGCGTCGCCGTGCGACACCGCCGCGGGCCCGACGGGCTCGTCGGGGGGCAGCTCGGCGCGCTCGGCTCGCCGGGCGCCCGGCAGGGGGGCGATCTTCACCTCGATGCGCCGCGTCTCGGTCTCGCTCAGGTCGACCTCGACCTCGAACCGGGAGGTGCCGCCGACCGTGGCCACCACCGCGTGGCTGCCCGGGTCGACGTTCATCGGCTGCCCGATGGCGGCCGAGCCGAGCGCGACGCCGTCGAGCGAGATCGCCGCGGTCGAGGCCCCGGGGCCGCGCACGATGACGAGCTTCGGGATGCGATCGGTCAGCCTCTCGAGGTGGTCGTCGGCCTTCGCGCGGACGTCGTCGGCACCGGCCTCCTCGGCCTCGGACGCCGCGAGCTCGAAGTCGCCGAGCGCGGCGACCAGGCGCCCGAGCTTCTCCTCGCAGACGGCGATGTTGAAGCGGACCTGCGCGGTCATCTTCACGGCGGCGACGGCGCGCAGCTTCGTCAGCGCCCCGGCCCAGTCGCCGGCGGTCTCGAGGGCGAGCGCCTCGTGGAAGTCGCTGCGCGCGCGCGCGAGCTCGGGCGCGGACTGCGCGCGCGCCGGGCTCGCGGCCGCGATCGCGACGAGCAGCAACGAGGAGGCGACGCGGGTGCGAAGAGGCACGACTGCCTCGTATACCACGGCGCGATGGCCAACCGGGAGCCCGCGCCCACCCCGGCGCAGAGCCGCACCCCGCTCCCAGGTCCACGCGGCGCCCGCCGTCGCCGGCGAAACGACCGCCCGCCCACGCTCCGCGCGAAGGCGCGGCGTGCGCCCTGGATCTCGTGGGCTATCATGCGGCCCGCCTCTGCGACCCGTTCCACGCTCCCGCGAGTTGGCATGACCACGCCCCTTTCCACTTCGTTCCTTCGCTTCGCCGGCACCGCGAGCTACCTCACCGACCCCGCCCTCGAGGCGGCCGTGAACGCGTCGCTCGCGCTCGAGCGCCCCTTGCTCGTCAAAGGCGAGCCCGGCACGGGCAAGACGCTCCTCGCCCACGCCGTCGCCGACGCCCTCGACCTCGAGCTCATCCACTGGCCGGTCAAATCGACCACGCGCGCCCAGGACGGCCTCTACGTCTACGACACGGTGCAGCGGCTCTACGAGGCCCGATTCGGCGACGGCGGCCCCGACGCCGTCAAGGACATCCGCCGCTACATCCGGCTCGGGCCGCTGGGGCGCGCGTTCTCGAGCGCGAAGCGCGTGGTGCTCCTCATCGACGAGGTGGACAAGGCCGACCTCGAGTTCCCCAACGATCTGCTGCACGAGCTCGACCGCATGCGCTTCGTCATCACCGAGACCGGTGACGAGGTCGTCGCGCACCAGCGCCCCGTGGTCATGATCACGAGCAACAACGAGAAGGAGCTGCCGGACGCCTTCCTGCGCCGCTGCGTCTTCCACTTCATCGACTTCCCCGATCTCGAGCTGATGAAGCGCATCGTGCGCGTGCACCACCCGGGGCTCGACGAGGCGCTCGTCGATCGCGCCGTCGCCGCGTTCTACGAGCTGCGCGACACGCCGCGGCTGCGCAAGCGCCCCAGCACCAGCGAGCTCATCGACTGGATCTCGGCGCTCACGCGCGCCGGGCTCGGCGTCGAGCGCATCGGCCGCGAGCTCCCG
>CAITLX010000715.1 GCA_903893335.1 uncultured delta proteobacterium
CGGTCCGGGCAACCTCCCCAGCTTCGGGCGCTCTGCCCGCGGCATGCTCTCCGCGTCGGAGGACGACGTCATCCAGAAGGCGCGCGAGGGCTGCGACCAGATGCCCACGCTCGGCGACCCGGCCGACGGCGTCATCCCCGCGCAGCACTGCTCGCACGGCAGCCACGGCTCGCATGGCAGCCACGGCTCGCACGGCAGCCACGGCTCGCACGGCAGCTGGTGACCGGCGCGCGGCGCCCACGCGCTGCGCCCCCCTCCTGACGGCGAACGGCCCCGCGGCACCCGCCCGCGCGAGCTGGGTCGCCAGCGCCGCCGTCGCAGCAGACCCATGAGCCGACCGCTCACCCCGCTCGACCGCCGCGTGCACGGCGAGCCGCTCGACGACGACGCCATCCTCGCGCTCGCCGAGGCCCCCGCAGGCGCGCTCGTGCGGGCCGCAGCGGCGGTGCGCGACCGCGCCTTCGGCCGCACGGTGACCTACTCACCGAAGGTCTTTCTCCCCGTCACCAACCTGTGCCGCAACCGCTGCTCGTACTGCTCGTTTCGCCGGTCGCCCGGTGACGCAGGCGAGTGGACGATGGCGCCGAGCGAGGTCCGGTCGTGGCTCTCGCGCGCGCGCGAGCAGGGGTGCGGCGAGGCGCTGCTGTGCCTCGGCGACAAGCCCGAGTCGGCCTTCGGCAGCTACCGCGAGCAGCTCGCGGGCTTCGGACACGCGTCGACCGTCGACTACCTCGTCGCCATCGCCGAGGAGGCGCTCGCGCTCGGGCTGCTGCCGCACACCAACGCCGGCGTGCTCACGCGCGACGACATGGCTCGGCTGCGGCCGCTCAACGTCAGCATGGGGCTCATGCTCGAGTCGGCGAGCGAGCGGCTGTGCGAGCCCGGAATGCCCCACCACCGCGCTCCCGACAAGCGCCCCGCGCGACGCCTCGCGATGATCGACGAGGCTGGCGCGCTCGGCGTCGCGTTCACCACCGGCATCCTCGTCGGCATCGGCGAGACGCGCCGCGAGCGGGCCGAGGCGCTGCTCGCGATCCGCGCGCTGTCGCGCCGGCACGGGCACGTGCACGAAGTGATCGTGCAGCCGTTCCGCGACCGGCCGGGCATCGCGATGCACCCCGCGCCCGACCCCACCGACGACGACGTCGTGCACGCGGTCGCGCTCGCGCGCCTCGCGCTCGACGACGAGGTGACGGTGCAGGCGCCGCCGAACCTCCACGCGCACGACGAGGGGGCGCTGCTCGGCGCGGGCATCAACGACTTCGGCGGCATCTCGCCCGTGTCGCCCGACTACATCAACCCCGCGCACGCGTGGCCGCACCTCTCGGGCCTCGCGCGCCGCTGCGACGCGCTCGGCTTCACGCTCGCGCCGCGCACCGCGCTGCACGCGCGCTGGGCGCAGCCCGCGTTCGTCGACGCGCGGCTCGACGCGCCGCTTCGGGCCGTCGCGCGACGGCTCGCCCTCGCCGAGCCCCTCTTCGCGCGCGCCAGCAGCGAGGCGACCGCGTGAGCGAAGCGACCACCCTCGAGGGCTGCCTCGGCGGCGTCGGCCGCGAGGTGCGCGCGATCCTCGAGCGCGCGCTCGACGACCGCGACCTCACCGAGGGCGAGGGCGTCACGCTGCTCGGCGCCACGGGCGACGATCTGCGCGCGCTCACGCTCGTCGCCGACACGCTGCGACGGCGGCAGACCGGCGACGCGGTCGGCTACGTCGTCAACCGCAACATCAACTTCACCAACGCGTGCGGGAAGGCGTGCCGCTTCTGCGCGTTCGCCCGCGGCCACCGCTCCGAGCAGGCCTATTTCCTGCCGATGGACGAGGTCGTGCGGCGCGCCGTCGAGGCCGAGCGGCTCGGCGCGACCGAGGTCTGCGTGCAGGCGGGGCTCGCGCCGGGCATGTCCCCCACGCTGTACGCCGAGGCGTGCCGCGCGATCCGACGCGCGGCGCCCGCGCTGCACCTGCACGCGTTCTCCCCCGAGGAGATCAAGTACGGCGCCGGGCTCGCGCGCGTGCCCGTCCGCGCCTTCCTCGAGGAGCTGAAGGACGCGGGGCTCGGGTCGCTGCCCGGCACCTCGGCGGAGATCCTCGACGACGCGGTGCGCGCGCGCATCGCGCCGACGCGCATCACCACCGCCGAGTGGATCGAGGTGGTCACCTCCGCGCACGCCATCGGGCTGCCGACGACCTCGACCATCATGTTCGGCCACGTCGAGTCGGAGCTCGAGCGCGTGCGCCACCTGCTGCTCTTGCGCTCGATCCAGCGCGAGACGCGCGGCTTCACCGAGCTCGTGCCGCTGTCGTTCGTGCACGACGAGGCGCCCATGACGCTGCGCCACTCGGTGCCCGGCCTGCGCGCGGGCCCGACCGGCCACGACGTGGTGCGCCTCTTCGCCGTGGCGCGCCTCGCGCTCGGCCGCGACATCGCGCACCTGCAAGCGTCGTGGGTGAAGGAGGGGCTGCGCGAGGCGCAGTCGCTGCTCGCGTGCGGCGCCGACGACCTCGGCGGCACGCTGATGAACGAGAGCATCTCGACGTCGGCGGGCTCGGGGCACGGGCAGCTCGTGACGCCGGCCACGCTGCGACGGGTCATCCGCGACGCGGGGCGCGCGCCGGTGCAGCGCGACACGCGCTACGGCGTGCTGCACGCGTTCAGCGCCGACCGCGCGGCGGTCGATGCGCCCGAACCGCTCGACGACGTGCACGACCCCGAGGCGACGTTCGGCACCTACGCGTCGCTCACGCTCGACCCGCGCTTCCGCTTCCACCTGCCGACCGTCGACGCCGAAGCCGACGCGTGACGCAGAGCTCACTTCGCCGGCCCGCTCGCCGCCGGCGCGAGCAGCGCGGGCGCCCCCACCACCTTGCCCGTCGCGTCGAACCACGCGGGCTCGTAGAAGCTCGGCGCGCCGTCGGGCCCGCGCACGAACGCCCAGGGCGCGAAGCGCACGCCCGGCGCCGGCGGCGCGTACCAGCCACCCGGCTGCCACGCGTAGCGTCGCCCCGACCAGGACCACTGGCCATCGACCCACACCGCGTCGGGGCGCGGCCGGTCCGGGACCCACTCGACCTCGGCGGGCGGGGGAGACTCGGCGAGCGCCTGCGCGACCACCGACGGCGGCCGCGGGCCGAGCGGCGGCCCGGGCAAGCCTGCGCTGCACGCTGCCACGAGGGCGGCGAGCGCGGCGCTCAGAACGGGATGACGAGCCAGTGCACCCATCCGCTCACCACGTCGTGACCGAGCAGCAGGTACTCGAGCATCGCGAGGGCCAGGAACGGACCGAACGCGATGCGCGCCTGGCCGACGCCGTCGGGGAGCTGCTCGTGGATCGGGTCGGCCGCGAGCTCGGCCTCGGCCGCCGCGCGCTCCTCGGGCGACATGGCCTCGAGCTCGCGCGCGATCGCCTCCTTCTCGCGGACGATGGCCTCGGGCTCGTCGATCTTGCCGCGCAGCGCGAGGATCGTGAGCGCCACCACGGTGCCCTGCACCGCCCCCGCGAGCAGCGCGAAGAGCGCGCCCGTCCAGCCGAACCAGGCGCCCGCGACCATGACGAGCTTCGCGTCGCCGAGCCCCATGCCCGTGCGGCCGCGCAGCAGGCGGTAGCCGAACGAGAACGGCAACCACACGACGACGAAGCCCACGACCGCGCCGACGACGGCCTCGCCGAGCGTGAGCGGCGGACGCAGCGAGAAGGTCGCGATACCGAGCAGCGTGCCGCCGTAGGTGGCCGCGTCCGGCACGTACATGTGCTCGAGGTCGATGAAGGTGACCGCGACCAGGCCGAGCGCGAGGGCGAGGTCGGCGACGAAGATGGCGCCCGCGCGGCCGACCGAGGTGGACTCGGGGAGCGTGAGCACCGCGCGCTCGACGATGGCCCAGGCGAGCAGCCCGCAGGCGGCCTCGACCAGGGGGTAGCGCGGCGAGAGCCTGACGCCGCAGCAGCGCGCGCGGCCGCGCAGCAGCAGCCAGCCGAGCACCGGGACGTTGTCGCGCGCGCGCACCGGCACGCCGCACGCGGGGCAGCGCGAGGCGGGGCGCACGACGCTCAGGCCGAGCGGCACGCGGTAGATGACGACGTTGAGGAAGCTGCCCCAGACGAGCCCGAGCACGATCGCGAGCGACCGGTAGAACCACGCGGGGAGATCGCCGAGCTCGATCACGACGCCCTACCTGCACGCGCCGCCGCCGCGCCGCCAGCTTTCCGTGTCACGCGCCCGAGCCGCCCTGCGGGGCGCCGGGCCCCTCGCCGGCGAGCATGGCGTCGAGGCGCCCCGCGCGGTCGAGCGCGACCATGTCGGTGTAGCCCCCGATGGGCACGCCCCCGATGAAGATCTGCGGGACGGTGCGCTGCCCGGTCGCGTCGCGCAGCCAGCGGCGCTTCTCGTCGTCGCCCGCGACGTCGAGCTCGCGGTACGCGGCGCCCTTGCGCGCGAGCAGAGCCTTGGCGCTCACGCAGTAGGGGCAGATGGGGGTCGTGTAGATGATGACTTCCGCGGCCATGGCAGGCTCGTAGCTTAGCTCGCCGCGGGGGCGCGCACGCGCGCGAGGCGCTCGACCACCTCGGCGAGCGCCCGCGCGTGCGGGGCGTCGACGCCGAGGGGCGCGGGAGGAAGCTCGGTGGCGACGCACGCCGCGAGGGCGCGCAGCGCCGCTGCC
>CAITLX010000716.1 GCA_903893335.1 uncultured delta proteobacterium
CTCGCGGCGCTTCACGGCGACGCCGCCGTGTGGGGCGAGGCGCGCGCGCTGCTCGGCGACGGGCCGGCCGCAGCCCCCCTCGCGGCGCTTCAGGCGCTCTGGGACCGCGCGGCGGCCGCGGGGCTCGCGGGCGTGCTGCGCGTCGACCTCGGCGAGGTCCGCGGCTTCGCGTACTACACCGGGCCGATCTTCCACCTGTACGCCGAGGGTCCGGGCGAGGCGGTCGCGTCCGGAGGGCGCTACGACGATCTGCTCGCGCGCTTCGGGCTCCCGCTGTCGGCCGCCGGCTTCGCGGTCGACCTCGACAACCTCGCCTGGGCGCTGCGCGACGCGGGCGTCGCGACCGCCGCCGCCGCCCGCGTGCTCGTCCGCCCGGGTGCGGGCGCGGAGGCCCTGCTCGGCTCGCTGCGCGCGCAGGGGGTGGCCGCGGCGCTCGGTCCGGCCGCCGACGCGCTCGCGTACGCGCGCGCCTGGGAGTTCCCGCTGGTGGCCGGCGCCGACGGCGACGCCATCGTCGTCGTCGACGTCGCGACCGGCCGCGAGGCGCGCGTTCCGGCGGGCGGAGCGGCCGAGGCGATCACGTCGCTCGCGTCACGCCCCGGTTCGGGCTAAGGGAGCCTGCTTCCGCGCGCCGCGCGGACGTGTCGGAGGAGATTTCATGTCCGCGGTCGTGGTGGTTGGGGCTCAGTGGGGCGACGAAGGCAAGGGCAAGGTCGTCGACTACTTCACCGAGCGCGCCGACACGGTCGTGCGCTTCGCGGGAGGCCCGAACGCCGGGCACACGCTCGTCGTCGGCGACGACAAGCTCATCGTGCGGCTGGTGCCGAGCGGCATCCTGCGCCGCACGACGACCTGCCTGCTCGGGCAGGGCATGGTCGTCGATCCCGCGGTGCTGGTCGGCGAGCTCGACGAGCTCACGCGTCGTGGCCTCGACCCCGAGAGCCGCCTCTGGCTCTCCGACCGCGCGCACCTCATCCTCCCGTACCACGTCACGCTCGACGGCCTGCGCGAGGGCAGCGGCCGCGCCGGCGCCGTCATCGGCACGACCAAGCGCGGCATCGGGCCCGCGTACGAGGACAAGGCAGCGCGCCGCGGCGTCCGCACCGGCGATCTGCGCGACCTCGCGCGGCTCGAGCAGCTCGTCGAGCAGGCGCTCGCGGCGTGGGCCCCGGTGCTGCGCGATCTCGGCGGCGCCGTCCCCGCGGTCGGCCCGATCGTCGAGGCGCTGCGGCCGCTCGCGGCGCGCCTCGTGCCGCTGCTGGCCGACACCTCGCGCATGGCCGACGAGGCCATCCGGGGCGGGCGCGGAGTTCTGCTCGAAGGGGCGCAGGGCACGCTGCTCGATCTCGACCACGGCACCTACCCCTTCGTCACCTCGTCCACCGCGGTCGCGGGCGGCGCGTGCGCCGGCGCCGGCATCGGCCCGACGCGCATCGACGCGGTCGTGGGCATCACCAAGGCGTACGTCACCCGCGTCGGCGGTGGCCCCTTCCCGACCGAGCTCAACGACGCGACCGGCGCGCGCCTGCGCGAGGTCGGCGCCGAGTTCGGCTCGGTCACCGGGCGCCCGCGGCGCACCGGATGGCTCGACCTGCCGGCGCTGCGCTACGCCGCGCGCGTCAACGGCCTCGACGGCCTCGCGCTCACCAAGCTCGACGTCCTCACGGGGCTCCCGCACGTCGAGGTCTGCGTCGCGTACGACACGCCGAGCGGCCGCACCGACCAGCTGCCCATCGACGAGCTCGACACCGCGCGTCCGGTGTACGAGCGGCTCGAGGGCTGGAGCGAGACGCTCTCGGAGGCCAGGAGCCTCGACGAGCTCCCCGCCGCGGCCCGCGCCTACGTCCGCTTCCTCGAGGAGGGGTCGGGCGTGCCGGTCGATCTCGTCTCGGTCGGCGCGCGTCGCACCGAGACGCTCGTCATCCGCGACCCGCTCAAGCGCGGCTGATCGCGCCTGCGGGCCCAACGTCCGGGGCGCTCGAGCGTCTCACGGTGAGGCGTGCAATTTCTTTGCGGCGCCGCCCGTTCTGCCTGCAAGATTGAAGCTCCGCTGCCGCCTCAGGACCGCCATGAAGATCACGTGCCCCGCCTGCCAGTCCAAGTACACGATCGCCGACGAGAAGCTTCAGGGCCGGGTCGCGAAGATCCGCTGCCGCAAGTGCGGTGAGACGGTCGTCGTCGATGCCGCGGCGGGTGGCGCGGTGGCCGACGAGCCCGCGGTGGCCTCGTACAGCGTGAACGTCGCCGAGGGCGATCAGCGCACGATGTCCCCCGCCGAGATCGCCGAGGCCTACCATGCGGGTGTCGTCACGGCCGACACCTTCGTGTGGCACGACGGCATGGCCGACTGGGGCCCGCTCTCGCAGCAACCCGACCTCGTCGCCGCCATCAGCGACGGCGCGGCGCCCTTCGCCGAGGCCGAGCCCGACGCGCCCGTCACGTCAGCCTCCGCGACCGCAGCGACCAGCGTGGTGCCGGCGGCCGCCACGGGCGCGCGCGACGAGCAGTCGGTGCTCTTCTCGCTCGCAGCGCTCACGCAGTCCACGGCGCGCGGCTCGGTCGCGCCCACCAAGTCGGGTGCCGACGACTCGGGGCTCATCGACCTCGCCGCCCTCGCGCTCTCCAAGCCGCCCCCCGCCGACGCCCCCGCTGCCAGCGCGCCCGCCTCGGCGCCCGCTGCGTTCCTCTTCCCCGCGGCGCTCGGCTCGGTCGAGGCCGCGGTGGCCCCGCC
>CAITLX010000717.1 GCA_903893335.1 uncultured delta proteobacterium
GGGCGGGACGGTGAGGCCGGGCGCGCGCTGATTCGGCCCTGGGCAACGCGCGCCCGATCGGGTCTCATCGCCCGATGGGTGACATCGCCGACACGATCTCCGAGGCCGTCGACAAGGCGAGCGACTCGCGCTCCAGGCTCAACAACGCCGTCGCGTCGCTCGTCGCCATCTCGGCGACGTTCATGGCGCTCTGCAACGTGAAGGACGGCAACGTCGTGCAGGCGATGGCGCAGGCGCAGGCGCGCGCGGTAGACCAGTGGGCCTACTTCCAGGCCAAGGGCACCAAGCAGAACATGGCCGAGTCGATGCTCGATCAGCTCCGCATCGAGCGCGACGTCGCCCCGTCGATGGCCGCCGAGTCGCGCGCGCTGCTCGATCGCAAGATTGCAGAGTACGAGGCGAAGGCGAAGAAGTACGAGGAAGAGAAGGCCGAGATCAAGAGGGGCGCCGAGGCGCTCGAGCAGCAGTACGACGCGCTCAACGTCCACGACGACCAGTTCGACATGGCCGAGGCCGGCATCTCGATCGGCATCGCGATGTCCGGCGTCACGGCCTTGACCCAGAAGCGCTGGCTGCTCTTCGTGGCGCTGGCCTTCACCGGCGTCGGCGCGCTGCTCGGCCTCGCCGGCTTCCTCGGGTGGAGCATTCACCCCGACGCCATCGCGAAGCTCCTCGGCTGACCCCGGGCGACGCATCGGACGCAGGCCCGGGGACGCCCTCGGGGCCCGCTGCTAGCGTTCGACGTGAATGTCCCTCCACGACAAACTGGTCGACGCCGCCGAGTCACTGTTCGTCGCCACGCACCCGGCGGTGCTCGAAAAGCTGAAGGGCATCGAGGGGCCCACGCCCACCTTCCCCGCCGGCACGCTCCTCGACTTCGTCGGCAAGAAGCCGTGGGACGTGCTGCTCGGCTACGCCGAGACACACGGGGCGATGGTGCTGCTCTGGGCTCTGGGAGACCCGGTGATCGTCCCGACGGCGCCTGCGCTGACCGAGGCCGTGCTCGTGTCGCGCGTCGGCGACTTCTACAAGAAGAGCCCCGTCCGGGCGCTGACGCCGCTGCTCACCGAGGTCGAGCCGTTCCTCGCCAATCTCCCCGAGTGGCAGCGCATCGTCGCCGCGAGCCTCTTCCGCCTGCCGGGCTTCGACGCCTGGGTCGCCGCGCAGGCGCCCGTGCTCGCCGACTCGGCTCGCCACGCTTTCTCCGCATTGCCCGAAGGGCAGACCCACGACGCGCTCCAGGCGGTCCGGCGCGCTGCGTTCGACGCCTTCTCGCACATGGCGGTCGGTCGCGCGCTCGACGACGACGCCTGGGAACGCTTCCAGCGCATGGCCGCCGAGGGGGACGAGCGCATGAGCGCCCCCGTGCTGCTGAGCGAGGAGTCGTTCGATCTCGGGTTCCGCGTCGCTCGCAGCGGGTTCTGGCGCGTGTTCCTCGACGCCATCGCCGACGCGCGCGCCCACGACGACCCCGCGCGCGTCGACGCGCTCGCCTTCGCGCTCCGAGCCGGCACCACGCTCTCGGACGACCAGCTCGCCGCGGCGCTCGCCAACCTCTACTTCTCCGGCCTCTTCTCCAGCTCGAGCGCCCTGCTCTCGGCGCTCTACCACCTGACCGAAGACCGCCCGCTGCGCGACGCGCTCGCAGCAGAGCTACGCGCCGCCGTCACCGGGGGCTTCACGGCCGAGGCGCTCGCGAGCGTCCCGACGCTCGAGCGCGTGATCCGCGAGTCGCTGCGCCTGCACCCCCCCGTCCCGATCTACATGCGCAACTCGGCCGCCGACCGCGAGGTCGAGCTTGGGGGCCACCTCCTGCCGCCCGACACGACGATCTACCTCTCGAACTACGCCGTGCACCGCAACTCCGCGTACTGGTCCGACCCGCACACGTTCCTCCCCTCGCGCTGGGATGCGGCGACGCTCGCGGCGAACCCGTACGGCAGCGGGCGGTTCTGGCCCTTCGGGCGCGGCCCCCGGGCGTGCATCGGGCAGGAGGTCGCGCTCGTGTTCCTGCGCGCGACCCTCGCCGTCGCCGTCCTCGAACACGCGCTCGAGGTCGGCAAAGGGCAGCCCTACGAGGGCAAGGCGTTCTTCGCTTGCATGTCCGCCGAGGGCCTCGGACTGACCGTCCGCACCTGACGCCGGTCGCCCTTCGGCGACCACAATCGTCGGCGCCGCCCGGGCAACCCTCACCTCAAATGGTGATGCTGCACGGGATGCGGTCGGGGTGCAGGATCTCGTAGGGCACCACGCGGTGGCGGTCGGCGACCTCGACGCGCAGCGCCTGCTCGCGCAGCGCCGCGAAGAACTTCTCGCGCGCGCCGATCGCCGCCGGCTCCTGGAAATAGGGGCGGAACCACCCCCCCTTCTGCAGCAGGACCTCCTCGTCGCGGCCGAGCGTCGAGAGCGCCTTGCCGATGGCGATCTGCCCCTGCGTCTGCGCGAGAGACGGCATCATCGCCACCAGGTGCTCCAGCGTCAGCTTGCCGCGCTCGGTCGGCGGCGCGCCGTGCATCCCGAGCGGCGCGTTCGGCACCCAGCCGTAGTGCTCGAATTGCAGGTTGTTCACCGTCGTGTGCTGCACCGACACGTTGAACATCACCGTGTGCAGCACGTCGGCGAGCTGCTCGCGCGTCTCGAGCTTCGCGTACGGGAGTTTGTCGGGCTGCACGCCGTTGGTGCGGAGATCGTCCCAGAACGCCTGCGTCTCGGTGTCGGCCGCGACCTCGGCGTCCGACGAGTAGAACGCCGCGAGCGTGTCGCGCACGTACTCGCCGATGGCGTTCCAGAGCGGCAGCGCGTCGTCGCGGTACGGGTACTCCGCGAGCACCTCGTGGCTGTCGACGCCTCGCGCGCGGAGATCGTCGGGCAGCCGCGCGTCGCGGAAGTTCCACTTCGCCCACGTCTTGACCGCCAGCGCGAGGTGCCCCTTGTCGGGGCCGCCGCAGGAGATGAACTCGTCGAACACGCCGTCCTCGTCGAGCAGCGTCCCGCGCGCTCCCTCGTTGATGGCGAGCGTGTAGCGGAAGTGACGCCGCATCAGCTTGTAGACGGGGTGCGCCGACGCGTAGTTGCGCAGCGCCGCCACGATGAAGGGCTCCATCGCGAAGTGCGTGCGCACCGCGTGCGCGAGGATCTGATGCAGGTTGCCCTCGGCGCACCGCAGGAACATCTTCGCCGCCATCCAGTCGTTCGGCGTGTCCTTCGGCGTCCACACGAGCGCGGACGCGTCGCGTCCGAGCTGAATGGCGATCGGCACCAGCCCGCCTCCGGCCTCACGGAAGAGCAGCGCGCGCCCCGCGGGCGCCCAGCGCCGCTTGGTCGGGTCGGTCTTGTCCCGGAACATCGGGATGCCGTCGAGGTCCCCGAAATCGAGCAGGAAGATGCGCCGGGCGGCGAACGCGTCGGCGAGCGTCACGCCCTGCTCGAGCAACCCGTACGCCTCGGCGTCGGTGAATGGCATCCCGTCGGGGACGCCGCTCGCCAGCCGGATGACCGTCGGGTCCACGCCCTGGAGCGCCTGACGCGCGAACTCGTGGTCGTCCCTCCAGCGCTTCGAGACCGTGGGCATCCCCACGAACTGCAAGAGCTCGTCGCACTTCTCGAGCGCGTTCCAGGCGAGCGCGACGAGCGGCGCCGAGAACTTCAGCTCGCCGAGCGTCTCGACGTAGGTGACGACGTAGTTGTGCTCCGAGATGTCGCGGTACGTCTCGTCCACCGGCAGCGGGTGCTCCTCGGAGATCTCGAGCAGCCCGGGCATGAGCGGCGGGCCCGGGCGCTTCGGGTTCTTCCCGCTCGCCCAGACGTAGGTCGTCTTGCGCTGCGCGAGGCACGAGGCGCGCGCCGCGGCCTCCTTCGGCGTGCGCACGTGCTGCGGCAGACGCGCGCTTCCCTCGAGGACGTAGACCTCGGTGTCGGCCTTCACCCAGCGGAAGAAGGGGAACCGGCTCACCTGCCCGTCGCGGTCGACGATGATCTCCTCGAGCAGCCAGTCGTCCTTGACCAGCAGCGTCTGGTTGCAAACGCGCAGGCAGTGCATCTGTCCGACGTCCTCACCCTCGACCTCGTAGGTGTCGGCGTCGCCAGCCTCGAAGTCGTCGTGAAACGCGCGCGACAGCACGTGCGGTCCGCTCTCGGCGTGCTCGCCGACGAAGGTGACGCCGATCTCGGCGTCGGTCCCGGCCCCCGTCCCCTTGCCCGTGCGAACCGTCACTCTGTACGTCGTCATCGATCGACCCCTCCACGCGCGTCGGCCGAGCCGTCGGCCACCGCGACGCTACCGCGTGGCGCAGACCGCGAGCCCCGGGCCTTCGACCGACGGCACGACCCTCAGAGGGCGGCCCAGCGGATCGACGACGTCCACGCCGCGGGCGACCAGCTGCCCGCGCTCTCGCCTCCAGAGCGCCGGCAATCGATAGAAGGGCACGCGCGGCCAGAGGTGGTGCAGGAGGTGCTGCGCCTGGCCGAGCGCGAGCCAGTCGAACGCCCGCCCCCCCTCGACGGCCCGCGTGTGGCCGAGCGGGCTCTGCTCGCGCGAGGGCGCCGAGGGGCGACCATGCGGCAGGGCGTCGGCGACGTAGGCCGCGGCGAAGAGCGCGACGCGCGCCGGCACCAACCAGCCGACGACGAGCGCGCCGGGGCCGAGCGTGTAGGCCACCGCCACGCCGAGCCCGAGCAGCGCCGCGACGCTCGCGTTCGAGAGCCACGCCTCCGAGCGCGACGCTCGCAGGGCACGGCGGTCGTAGGCGACGTAGTAATGCAGATCGGTGGTCGCGAGCCGCAGGGGGCGGAGCGCGCGCGGGCCTCGCCCCACATACGCGTCGGGGTCGAGCGTGACGTCGTTGGTGTGGCGGTGGTGGCGCTGGTGAAGCTGACGGAAGCCGAGGAAACGCACGCCGAGCACGTGGGCGCCAAGCTCCCCGACCAGCGCGTTGAGGGCGCGCGCCCGCGACACCGTGCCGTGCGAGGCCTCGTGCAGGCAGGTGAACGCCGTCCACGCAGCGGCGGCGCCGACGAGCCCGCCGAGCGCCCACGCCCCGCGGGCAGCGAGCGCGACGGCCGCGACGTGCAGCGCCAGCATCCCGCAGGCCAGGCCGAGCGTGGGCCAGGCGTGCCGACCGAAGTCGCCGGCCCCCGCCGGACACTCTGGCGCTCCGCTCGCTGCCCCCCGGCCCATCGCGGCGACGACAGCCGAATTTCCAGCGCGGCGTCAATCCCCCGGATTGCTCAGTCCCGCCTGCGCCCCCTCGCGTTATCGAAGCGCCTCGCGGGGTCGGCGAGCCCCCGCGATCGACGGGGAGTGCAGCATGTTCTCGATTGCGGGTTTCTCGGTGAGCGATGCGGCTCCGCTCTTCACGAGCGAGCGGTCGCTGGTCGTTCGCGCGACGCGCGACACCGACGGCAAGCGCGTCGTGGTCAAGACGCTGACCGAGGAGCTACCCGGCAAGGGGCGCATCGCCCGCCTGCGCCACGAGTTCGCCATCACCTCCCGCGTCGCGGGACCCGGCGTCATCGCCGCCGTCGAGCTCCGCCGCGTGGGCGCGCGCCTCGCGCTGGTCGTCGAGGACTTCGGCGGCGAGTCGCTCGCC
Organism: uncultured delta proteobacterium; assembly: GCA_903893335.1. Taxonomy (GTDB): domain Bacteria; phylum Myxococcota_A; class Polyangia; order Polyangiales; family Polyangiaceae; genus CAITLX01. The sequence goes on from CAITLX010000717.1 coordinate 5,589, forward strand.
CGCCTGCTCGCGCGCGAGCCGCTGCCCGTCGCGCGGGCGCTCGAGGTAGGCGCGCTCGTCGCCCGGGCGCTCGCGCGGGTGCACGCCGCTGGCGTGGTGCACAAGGACGTGTGCCCGGCGAACGTGGTGGTGAGCGCCGACCTCGCCACGGTCAAGCTCATCGATTTCGGCATCGCCACCGAGCTCCCGCGCGAGACGCCCGAGCTGGTGGCGCCCACCGTGCTCGAGGGGACGCTCGCGTACATGTCGCCCGAGCAGACGGGGCGCATGAACCGCGCGGTCGACTGGCGCTCCGACCTCTACGCGCTCGGCGTCACCCTCTACGAGGCGCTCGCGGGGCGACGCCCCTTCGAGAGCGACGACCCGCTCGAGCTCGTGCACCACCACCTGACGCGGCTCCCCACGCCGCTGTGCGACGTCGCGCCGCACGTGCCCGAGCAGGTCTCGTCGATCGTCGGTCGGCTGCTCGCCAAGAGCGCCGAGGACCGCTACCAGTCGGCCTCCGCGGTGGCCGACGACCTCGAGCGCGCCGCGTCCGAGCTGCGCGAGAGCCGCAGCGTCAGCCGCTTCGAGCTCGGCTCGACCGACCGGCTCGACCGCTTCCAGCTCCCGCAGAAGCTGTACGGGCGCGAGGGCGAGCGCGCGCGGCTGCTCGCGGCGTTCGACCGCGTCGCCGCAGGGGGGCGCACGCTGCTGCTGGTCGCCGGCTACTCGGGCATCGGCAAGTCGTCGCTCGTGCACGAGGTGCA
>CAITLX010000718.1 GCA_903893335.1 uncultured delta proteobacterium
CACGCCCGCGTCCCCCACGAGCAGCGCGCAGACGCCGCGCCGGGCCGCGTCGGCCGCCGCGCGCACGCTGACCTCGGGGCCCACGCCCGAGGGGCAACCGATGGAGACGGCGAGCAGCGGGGTCACGAGCGGCGGCGGGGGCGCTTCTCCTCGAGGTCGGCCTCGGTCGGCTCGGACTCGGAGGGCGCGCGCAGCTTGTAGCCCGCCCCGCGCAGCGTCTCCAGCGGAAGCTCGTCGCCGAGCTTGGCGCGCAGGCGGCGCACGTGGATGTCGACGGTGCGCGGCCCCCCTTCGTAGCGGGCCCCCCACACCTTCGCGAGCAGCTGGTCGCGGGTCAGCGCCTTGCCGCGGCGCTCGCAGAGGTAGGCGAGCAGCGCGAACTCCTTGGCCGTGAGCTGCACCGGGCGCCCGCGCGAGACGACCTCGCGCGCGGAGCGGTCGACGACGATCTCGCCGATCTTCACGCGCTCCTCGGTCGAGAACTCGCTGGCGCGCCACTCGAGCGCGCGGATGCGCGCGTACAGCTCGGCCGGCACGTAGGGCATGAGCGTGAAGTCGTCGAAGCCGCTCGACGGCTCCATGCGCGCGACCTGCCCGACGGTGAGCCCCACGATGGCCGAGACCCCCTCGAAGCCCGCCTGCCGCCGCACCGAGCGCAGCGCAGCGCGCGCCAGATCGGGGCGGTCGAGCGCCTCGATGACGATGACGCGCACGCGCACGTCCTCGGAGTCGCGGTCGTGGAAGAGGTCGGCCGGGTCGTCCCACAGGTCGATGGAGCGCACCTCGGCGCCGAGGGTGCGCAGGATGGCGACCGCGCCGTCGGGGCGCTCGAGGTCGGGCCCGTGACCAATGACGGCGATGAACGACGGGTTGTACGCCAAGCGCCCTCCTACGGGTCGGTCGATGCTCGAGGCTGGCGGCTCGGCCAGCGCTCGACGGTTGTGTCGCGGTCAGCCGATGCGGGTTCCCCCGACGGTGATGCGGCCGATCTTCATGGTCGGGCAGCCGACGCCCACCGGGACGCTCTGCCCGTCCTTGCCGCAGGTCCAGATGCCGTCGGAGATCGCCACGTCGTGTCCGAGCATCACTACCTCGCGCAGTGTTTCCGGGCCGTTTCCGATGAGGTTCACCGACTTCAGCGGGGCGGTGATGTGCCCGTCCTCGATGAGGTAGCTCTCGGTGAGCGAGAAGACGAAGTCGCCGTTGGCGATGTCGACCTGCCCGCCGCCGAACTTCTTGGCGAAGATGCCGCGCTTGACGCTGCGCACGATCTCCTCCGGGTCGTCGGGGCCGGCGAGCAGCAGCGTGTTGGTCATGCGCGGCATCGGGTGGCACGCGAAGCTCTCGCGGCGGCCGTTGCCGGTCGAGGCGAGCCCGAAGTGCCGCGCGCTCAGCCGATCGTGCATGTAGCCGCGCAGCACGCCCTTCTCGATGAGCACGCTCGAGCGAGGCTCGTTGCCCTCGTCGTCCACGTTGATGGTGCCGCGCGACTGCAGCAGCGTCGCGTCGTCGACCACCGTGCAGAGCGGGCTGGCGACCACCTGGCCGATCTGGTCGGTGTAGTTGCTCGTGCGCTTGCGGTTGAAGTCGGCCTCGAGCCCGTGACCGACGGCCTCGTGCAGCAAGATGCCGCTGTCGCCGGGGGCGAGCACGACCTCCATCTGGCCGGCGGGCGCCTCGCGCGCGTCGAGCATGGCCACCGCCTGGCGCGCGGCCTCGGCGCCGTGCCACTCGGGCGTCTTGCCCTCGAAATAGCCGAGCGTCACGCGCCCGCCGCCGCCGCTCGAGCCCTCCTGCCGTCGCCCGTCGCGCTCGGCGATGGCCCGCACGCCGAAGCGCAGCAGCGGCTGGACGTCGTGCGCCATCAGCCCGTCGCTGGTCGCGATGAGGATCTCGCGCACCTCCTCCGAGAGGCTCGCCTCGGCCTTCACGATGGACGGGTCGTAGGCCTCGGCGGCGCGGCACGCGCGCTCGAGGAGATCGCGCTTCGTCTCGCCCGCGACCACGAGCGAGGGCGTCGCGAGCGCGTAGCGCGACGGGAGCGACACCGGGCGAAGCTCGACGTGGGCGGTGCCGCCGCCGCCGAGCGCGATCTGCGAGGCGGTCGCGGCCGCGCGCGCCATGGCCTCCCACGAGAGGTCCTCGACGTACGCGTAGCCCGTCGCGTCGCCGCGCTGCACCCGCACGCCGACGCCCACCGAGACGCCGCGCGACGCGCTCTTGAGGATGCCCTCGTCGAACACGAACCCGCCCCCCGCTCGGTACTCGAAGAAGAGGTCGGCGTAGTCGCCGCCGCGCGCGAGCGCGAGCGAGAGCAACCGAGAGGCGAGCGCCGCGTCGACCGGCGCGGCACCGCCCGGGGCGAAGGGGGCGCGGTAGGCGGAGGCTTCGGCCGACGAGGTCATCGCGAGCACCGTGGTGCGCGCCCCCGGGCCCGTCAAGGAGCCGCGCCCCGCGCCCGCGGGAGCGAGCGTGGGCGCCGCGACCTTGACGCGACCGGGAGAAGCCACCTAGCTTCCGTACACTTAGGCTCGTGGGTGCCGCGTGGGCCCTACGCGGCGACCGCGCGAGCAGGAGTCCGACGGCTGTGGCGATTGACCGCGACAAACTGCTGCAATCCGCCCAGGGGCACCTGGAGCGAAAGCGGTACGACAAGGCCATCGCGGAGTTCCAGAAGCTCCTCGCCGCCGACCCGCACGACGCGCGCATCCTGCTGAAGCTCGGCGACGCGCAGTCGCGCATGAGCGCCCACGCCGAGGCGGTCGGCACCTACGAGAAGGTCGCGCGCTTCTACGCCGAGCAGGGCTTCGCGCTCAAGGCGGTCGCCGTCTACAAGCAGATCCGCGAGATGGTGGCGCGCCACCTCGCCGACCGCTCCGAGCAGTTCGCGCACATCACCCCCGCGCTCGCGCAGCTCTACACCGACCTCAAGCTCGTCAGCGACGCCGCCGCGACGTGGGACGAGGTCGCCGCGCGCCTGGTCACCCTGGGCCAGGAGAGCGAAGCGCGCGAGATCTACCGCAAGGTCGTCCAGCTCGACCCGGGCAACCCCCTCTCGCACCTGCGCCTCGCCGAGGCCCACTCGCGCGTCGGCGAGATCGGCGACGCGGTCACCAGCTTCCGCGCCGCCATCGACGTGCTGCTGCGCCTCGGGCGCCGCGACGACTCGCTCAAGGTGCTCGAGCGGCTGCTGCACCACCGCGCCGACACCGACGCCGCGCGCCGCGCGGCCGCGCTCTACCTCGAGCGCGGCGGCCCCAACGACGGCATGCTCGCGCTCGCGAAGCTGCAGGTCTGCTTCCAGGCCGACGCGAAGAACCTCGAGACGCTCAACCTGCTGGCGCGGGCGTTCAGCGCCATCGGTCAGCCGGGCAAGGCGATCGAGGTCCACAAGGAGATGGCCCGCCTCGCCCACGAGCAGGGTCAGGCGAGCGTCTACCGGCGCCTCGTCGAGGACCTCGCGCGCCGCGCCCCGCACGACGAGGCGGTGCAGCGCATGGTCCGCGCCACCTTCGGCACCGCGGCCCCCCCCGCGCCCGCCAAGCAAGAGTCGTCGCGTCGCGTCACGCAGAGCGAGGCTCCCTTCGTCTCGTACTCCGACGCGGTCGAGCTCTCGCCCGACGAGTACGCGCGGGTCGCGACCGAGCATCCCCCCGCCGACGAGCCGTCGGAGCTCGATCGCAAGCTCCACCAGGTCGTCGCGCACGCCGAGTCGTTCCGCAAGGTGCGGCTCTACTCGCAGTCGATCCGCACGCTGCGCGACGGGCTCGAGCGCGCGCCCCGCGCCGCCGCGCTGCACACCGCCCTCAAGGCGGTGCTCATCGAGGCGGGCGACACCGAGGGGGCGCTCGAGGAGCTGCTCGCCCTCGCGTCGATCTCCATCGACGCCCTCGACGTGGACGACGCCGCGCGCCAGCTGCACGAGGCGCTGCAGCTCGTGCCCCGCGAGCCGCGCGCGCTGCAGCTGCTCGCCGAGCTGGGGCTCGCGCCCGACGCGCCCGCCGTGGCCGGTGGCCTGAGCGAGCCCGCCCCTCCACACCCGGGTGCGAGCGCGTGGGAGGGCGAGGCCACCATCGCCGGTCAGCCGCTGCCGGCCGACCTGGCCGAGGCGTGCCCGGCGCCCCCCGCCGAGCTCGTCGAGGTGGCCGAGGACGACGAGCGGACCCCGGTGCGCGGCACGGCGCCGCCGCTCGGAGAGTCGCCGCCTCCCCCGCCCGCCGAGCCCGAGGCTCCCCGGCCGGCGTCGTTCTTCGAGGTCGATCCGCTCGCGAGCGATCTGCCGCTGCCGAGCTTCCCCGCAGCCGAAGGCCCCGTGCTCACGGCGGTGGCGACGCTCGTCACGCCCGACCTCGAGTCCACGCTCGCCGAGGTCGACTTCTGCGTCGCCAACGGCATGCTCGACGACGCGCGCGCGCTGCTCGAGGAGCGGCTCGCCGACGCGCCCGACGACCCGCTGCTGCTCGCGCGCTGGTACGAGCTCTCCGTGGAGCCCTCGTCGGAGGGCGGCGCTTCGTCGGAGGTCGAGCCCTCGTCGGCGGAGGAGGCTGCTCCCGAGGTCGAGCCGACCTACGCGATGCCGCCCGCCGCGCTGGTCGACGTCGACGACGTGCTCGACCTCGACGCCTCGATCGACGCGCTCGACGCGCTGCCCTCCGAGCCGCAGCCGGAGTTCGGCCACCACGACCATCAGGTCGACGTCGACGAGGTCTTCGCGAAGTTCAAGGCCGGCATCCGCGCGAACGTCTCCGACAGCGACAGCCAGACGCACTACGACCTCGGCCTCGCCTACCGCGAGATGCAGCTCATCGGCGACGCCATCGACGAGTTCGAGATCGCCTCGCGCGACCCCGCGCGCACCGTCGTCTGTCAGTCGATGGTCGCGATGCTGCAGCGCGGCAGCGGCAACCTCGAGGCCGCGATCGACGCGCTGATGCGCGCGCTCGACGCCGAGCAGAAGGACGAGGCGCAGGAGCTCGGCCTGCTCTACGAGCTCGGCGACACTTACTCCGCGCAGGAGTCCCCCGCCGAGGCGCTCTTCTACTTCCGCCGCGTGGTCGATCTCGCGCCCGACTACGACGACCCGCGCGGGGCGGTCGCGACGCGCATCGCCGAGCTCACCCACCCGCCGCACCCGGGCGCCTCGGCTCAGCTCGAGCCCGTCGACGACGGCTTCGACGCGGCCTTCGACGCGCTCGAGAGCCACCGCGGCTGAGCGATCGCTCGCTTCGTCGGCGGGCCTCGTCGTGGGGCGCTCGCGCGCCGAGCGCTCGCTCAGCTCGCCTCGCGCCGCGACTCCGCCATCACGGCGAGCAGCGCGCACGCGATGGCGAAGCGCGCGTCGAGCCGGCCACGCGACGCCGAGAGGTCGAGCACGTACTCGCGCACGAAGAAGCGAAACAGCTGACGGACGTGCGCGACCGTCTCGCCGCCGATCTCGACGTGCCAGGTGCCGAGCAGCATGGGGAACAAGCGTCGCAGCATCGCTGCGCCGTCCTCCTGCATCCGGCCGACGGGCCGATCGTCCGCGTCGAGCACGTCCCAGGTGTCGCGCACCAGCGAGCGCAGGCCGCGCGATCGCACCGAGCCGACGCGCTGCCCGGTGGGCGCGTCGAACACGTCGTGCGCGATGTCGAAGCCGATGATCTGCCGCGCGCGGACGACGACGACCGGCACCTGCTGCGACTCGTCGGTGAAGAGCGTGAGCTGCTGGCGCAGCTTGAACCAGGGGTGTCGCACGAACAGCACGAGCGAGCCGTCGGGGGCGAGCACGCGGAAGGTGCGGCCGAGCACCGACCAGAACGGTCGCTGGATCGTGTAGGTCGCGTGCGCGAGGCTGCCAGCCGCGAGCGGGGCGTGGGAGCGCGGCGTGTCCATCCACCCTGCGATACGCGATGCGCGACGCCGAGCGCAACGCGCGGGGGGCGCGCGGCCCCGCTCAGCGCGGCTTCGCGCCGCGGTCGCGCGCCCGCGCCGCCGACGCGTCGAGGAACGCGATCAAGCGCTGCACCCAGGGGTCGTCGGCGAGCTCGCGACGCGCGATCTCGAGGCCAGCCGCGCGCGCCGCGTCGCCGCGAAACAGCAGGCGAAACGCGCGCTCGAGCGCGACGAGCGACGGCGCAGGCGCGGCGCGACGCGCGAGCCCCACGCTGTTGAGCGCGCGCACGCGGG
>CAITLX010000719.1 GCA_903893335.1 uncultured delta proteobacterium
ACCCCGGCCTCCCCTTCTCGTACTACGAGGAGCTTCTGCGCGGCTTCAAGCGCGTGCAGCCGGGCGTCGTGCTCAAGTGCTTCACCGCCGTCGAGATCCACTTCTTCGCGCAGCTGTACGGCATGTCGCACCGCGAGGTGCTCACCCGCCTGCAAGCGTGCGGGCTCGAGTCGCTGCCCGGCGGCGGCGCCGAGATCTTCCACCCCGAGGTGCGCGCGCGCATCTCGGGCGACAAGGCGACGGCCGAGGAGTACCTCGCGGTGCACGCCGTCGCGCACGGGCTCGGCATGAAGACGAACGCGACGATGCTCTACGGGCACATCGAGACGTTCGAGCACAGGGTCGATCACCTGCTGCGCCTGCGCGAGCAGCAGGACGCGAGCGGCGGGTTCCAGGCGTTCATCCCGCTCGCGTTCCACCCCGACGGCAACGGCATGCGCCACCTGCCGGGCCCGACCGGCGTCGACGATCTGCGCACCATCGCGGTCAGCCGACTGCTGCTCGACAACTTCGATCACATCAAGGCCTACTGGGTCAGCGCCACCCCGAAGATCGCCCAGATCGCGCTGCGCTTCGGGGCCGACGACGTGGACGGCACCATCGTCCACGAGACGATCTACAAGGCCGCCGGCTCGCAGAGCCCCGCGGGCCTCACCGACGCCGAGCTCGTGCGGCTGGTGCAGGAGGCGGGCTTCACCCCCGTCGAGCGCGACACGTTCTACGGCGTGGTGCGCGAGCACCCGCGCGCGGCGGTGCCCGAGGCGGCGCTCAAGGTCCGCGACCGCAACGCCAAGCGCCACCTCGAGGTCGCGCCGTGACGGCTGCTGCGCGGCGCGTGGGTCCGCGCGACGTCGACGCCGACGGCCGCATCGTCGTCGCCGGCGTCTCGTACCTCAACTCGCGCCCCATCCTCGACGCCCTCGAGCGCGCGCCCTTCTCCGACCGCTTCGTCGTGCGCCGCGCGGTGCCCGCCGAGGCCGCGCGCATGCTCGCCGAACAGGAGGCTCGCGTCGCCCTCGTGCCGGTGGCAGCCGCCGCGACGATCGGCGGCATCGAGCTGGTGCGCGGCGTGGCCATCGCGACGCGCGGCCCGGTGCGCTCGGTGCTGCTCGTCTCGAAGCGCCCCTTCGACGAGGTCGACACCGTGCTGCTCGACGCCTCGTCGCGCACGAGCGTCGTGCTCGCGCGCCTCGTGCTCGGCCGGCGCCTGCGCCGCGCCCCGCGCTGGGTCGTGCGGGCGCACGGCGACCTCGCGCGCACGCTCGACGACGGCGCCGCCGCGCTCGTCATCGGCGACCCGGCGCTCCAGGTCGAGGGGCTCTTCCCCCACCAGATCGACCTCGGCGAGGCCTGGCTCGACTGGACGGGGCTCCCCTTCGTGTTCGCGGCATGGGGCGGGCGCCGCGGCGCGATCGACGCGAGCGGAGGCGACGCGCTTCGCCGCGCGCTCGCGCTCGGGCTCGCCGACCGCGCGGCCATCGCGGCCGACCACGCAGCCCGCACCGGCGCGGACGTCGCCAGCACCCTCGCCTACCTCACCGACGCCATCCGCTTCGACCTCGGCGACGACGAGCGCCTCGGCTTGCAGCGCTTCTACGACGAGGCGCACGCGGCGGGCCTCTTGCCGCGTACCCAGGTGCGCTTCCAGGACGACCCCGCCCCCGCTCCGCGCGCCACCCTCGCGACGCTCGTGCAGCGCGCCGCGGACGGCGAGCGCCTCTCGGGCGACGAGGCGCTGCGCCTGGGCACCGAGGCCTCGCTCTTCGACCTCGGGGTCGCAGCCGACGCCGTGCGCCGCCGCAAGCACCCGCTCGGCGTCGTCACGTACATCGTCGACCGCAACGTGAACTACACCAACGTCTGCACGACGAGCTGCCGGTTCTGCGCGTTCTACCGGCCGGTCGGGCACCCCGAGGGCTACGTGCTCACGCGAGAGCAGCTCGGCATCAAGCTGCAAGAGGTGGTCGACGCCGGCGGCGTGCAGATCCTCCTGCAAGGGGGCCTCAACCCCGAGCTACCGCTCACCTGGTACGAGGACCTCTTCCGCTGGATGAAGGCGACCTACCGCCTCGGGCTGCACGCGCTCTCGCCCGAGGAGATCCTGCACCTCGCGCAGCTCGAGGGGCTCCCGGTCACCGAGGTCCTCGTGCGGCTGCGCGCGGCTGGGCTCGACTCGGTGCCGGGCGGCGGCGCGGAGATCCTCGTCGACCGCGTGCGCCGCCGCATCGCGAAGGCGAAGTGCACCAGCGCCGAGTGGCTCGAGGTCATGCGCACCGCGCACCACCTCGGGCTGCGCTCGAGCGCGACGATGATGTACGGCACGACCGACCACCTGCTCGATCGCGTGCTGCACCTGCTGAAGATCCGCGACCTGCAAGACGAGACGGGGGGCTTCACGGCCTTCTTCTGCTGGGACTACCAGCACGAGCAGGGCACGCGCATCGAGGCCGGCGACGGCGGCACCGCGCTCTACCTCCGCATGCAGGCGCTCGCGCGCATCGTGCTCGACAACGTGCCGCACGTCGGCGCGTCGTGGGTCACGCAGGGGCCGGACGTCGGGGAGGTCGCGCTGCGCTTCGGCGCCGACGACTTCGGCTCGGTGATGTTCGAGGAGAACGTCGTGTCGAGCGCCGGCACGACCTTCGGGATCGACGCGACCCACATCGAGCGGCGCATCCGCGCGGCCGGCTTCCGGGCCGCGCGCCGCAACGTCGCGTACGATTGGCTGACGGAGCCCGCGTGACCCACCGCGCCTTTCACGCCGACGCCGTCCTGCCGGGCGACGCCGCGCCGATCGCCGACGGAGCCGTCGTCGTCGACGCCTCGGGGATCGTCGTCGAGGTCGGGCCCGCCGCCGGCGTCCTGCCGCGCCACGCCGGGGTGCGCGTCGAGCGCATCCGGGGCGTCGTCTTCCCGGGGCTCGTCAACGCGCACACGCACCTCGAGCTCTCGGGGCTGCGGGGAAAGGTGGCCGGAGGCGCCGGCTTCGTGCCCTGGCTGCAACGCCTGCTGACGACGCGCGGCGAGGAGCGCCCGGAGGACGACGGCGAGGCGATCGACGCCGCCGTGGCCGAGCTCGTCGCGGCGGGCACCGCGGCGGTGGGCGACGTCAGCAACTCGCTCGCGACGGTGGGGGCGCTGGCGCGCGCCGGCCTCGCCGGCTCGGTGTTCCACGAGGTCTTCGGCCTCGCGCGCGAGGCCGCGATGGCGCGCGTCGAGACGCTCGAGCGCGGCCTCGACGAGGTCGCCGCGGGCTGGCCGTCGCGCGATCTGGTGTACGCCCCGTCCCCCCACACGCTGTTCACCACGCACCCCGACGCCGTGCGCGCCGTGCTCGCGCTCGCGCGCCGGCTGGGCGTACGCGCGTCGCTGCACCTCGCCGAGCACCCCGCCGAGCGCGCGTTCCTCGCGACGCGCACCGGCCCGATGGCGACGCTCGCCGCCAGCATGGCCGAGGCCCTCGCCGCCTTCCCCGTGCCGGCCACCGACCCGGTGCGCGCCGCGCGCGCGCTCGGCGCGCTGGGTCCGGACGTGCTCGCCGTGCACCTCGCCGACGCGCGGCCCGACGAGCTCGCGCTCGTCGCCGAGAGCGGCGCGCCCGTCGTCGCCTGCCCCCGCTCCAACCTCTTCATCGAGGTGCGCCTGCCGCCCATGCCCGCGATGCTCGCGGCCGGCATCGTGCCGGCGCTCGGCACCGACTCCCTCGCGTCCAACGCCTCGCTCGACGTGCTCGCCGAGGCGCGCGCGCTCGCCGACCGCTTCCCGGCGATCGCGGCGCGCACGCTGCTCGAGATGGCGACGACCGCGGGCGCGCGCGCCCTCGGGCGCGCCGACCTGGGGCGCATCGCGCCGGGAGCGCGACCGGGCCTCGTCGCCTGCGCGCTCGACGCCGAGGGCGCCGACCCCTGCGCCGCCGTCGTGCGCAGCCGCCCGTCGTCGCGCCGCTGGGTCGTGCGCCGCTCGCCGCTCTCCTCGGAGGGCACATGAGCGCCTGGGTGCTCCGCCTGCGCGCGTACGGCTCGCTCGTGCGCTTCTCGCACACCGTGTTCGCCCTGCCGTTCGCGGCGTCGGCCGTGCTGCTCGCGCTCGCGCGACCGCACGCGGCGCTCACGCCGGCGCGCGCGGCGGCCATGCTCGTCGCGATGGTCACGGCGCGCACCGCCGCGATGGCCTGGAACCGCTGGCTCGACCGCGACGTCGACGCGCGCAACCCGCGCACCGCGTCGCGCGAGATCCCCGCCGGCGTCGTGTCGAGCCGCGCCGCGCTCGCGCTCACGCTCGCGTCGAGCGCGGCCTTCGTCGGCGCCGCGGCCACCCTCGGGCCGTGGCCCGCGCGCCTCGCGCTGCCGGTGCTCGCCGTGCTGCTGGGCTACTCGGCGACCAAGCGCTTCACCTGGGCGTCGCACCTCGTGCTCGGCCTCGCGCTCGCCCTCGCGCCGGGCGGCGCCTGGCTCGCGATGGGCGTGGCGCCCGAGCCTGGGATCGTCGCGCTGATGCTGGCCGTGCTCACCTGGGTCGCCGGCTTCGACGTGCTCTACAGCCTCCAAGACGAGGCCTTCGACCGCGCCGAGGGGCTGCACTCGATCCCCGCCCGGTTCGGCACGCTCGGCGCCGTGGCGCTCTCGGGCGCGCTGCACCTCGTCACGGTCGCCGCGCTCGTCGCGTGCGGGGCCTGGCTCGGGCGAGGCGCCCCGTTCTGGGCCGCGGTCGCGGTCGTCGCCGGCCTGCTCGCGTACGAGCACGCCATCGTCGGCCGCGGAGACCTCGCGCGCATCGACAAGGCCTTCTTCGACATCAACGGCTGGGTGAGCGGCGCGTTCTTCGCGCTGGTCGCGGTCGACGCCTGGAGGCTCGCCTCGTGATCCTCCTGGTCGCAGCCGACAGCAGCGTGGCGGTGGTCGAGGAGATCGAGCGCGCGGTGCGCCGCGCGGGCGGAGACCCGTCGCGCCTCACCGCCGGCGGCGAGCTCGCGATCGCAGCGCGCGGCGCCGACCCCGCGCGGCTCGGACGCCCCGAGGGGGTGCGCGCGATCCTGCGCGCCGCCTCTCCCTACCCGCGCGCCGCGCGCGACCCCGAGGCGAGGACGACCCACACGACCGTCGTCCGCATCGGCGACGTCCCGTTCGGCGGGCGCGAGGTCGTGCTGGTCGCCGGCCCCTGCGCGGTCGAGTCGCCCGAGCAGGTCGACGCCTGCGCGCGCGCCGTGGCCGCCGCCGGGGGGCGCGTGCTGCGCGGCGGGGCGTGGAAGCCGCGCTCGAGCCCCTACGCGTTCCAGGGTCACGGCGAGACGGCGCTCGTCTGGCTCGCCGACGCCGCGCGGCGCCACGGGCTCGCCGTCGTGTCCGAGGTGCTCGACCCCGCGACGGTGCCCACCGTCGCGGCGCACGTCGACGCCTTGCAGATCGGCTCGCGCAACATGCAGAACGCGCCGCTGCTGCGCGCCGCGGGGCGCAGCGGCAAGCCCGTGCTGCTCAAGCGAGGCATGAGCGCGACGCTCGACGAGTGGCTGCTCGCCGCCGAGTACGTGCTCGACGCCGGCAACCCGCACGTCGTGCTCTGCGAACGCGGCGTCCGCAGCTTCGACCCCGCGGCGCGCAACCTCCTCGACCTCGCCGCCGTTCCGCTGCTGCGCGCGCGGACGCACCTGCCGATCGTCGTCGATCCGTCGCACGGCGTGGGCGTGCGCTCCGCCGTCGCCCCCATGGCCCTCGCAGCCATCGCCGCTGGCGCCGACGGCGTCCTCGTCGAGTGCCACCCCGACCCGGGCCGCGCCCGGAGCGACGCGTACCAGGCGCTCGATCTCGACGAACTGGCGAGCCTCGGCGTCGCCGCGGCCACCGTCGCTCGCGCGGTCGGACGCACCCTCGAGCGCTGACGCGCATTCGAGCCAGGAGCCGCTCGCGGCTGGGCCCTTCGACGGACCTTTCCGCAAGGATTGCGCGTGCATACGCGGGCGCCGCAAGCTACGACCGCAGCTGGAGACGGAGCGCATCGCAACGCGCGCATCGCCTCCCCCCGAGCATCACATGAGCGGACGCATCCTGGTCGTGGAAGACGACGCCGACATCCGCGAGGACCTCGCCGAGCTGCTGCGCGACGAGGGCTACGACGTCGCGACCGCGGTGAACGGCGAGGACGGCCTCGCGCTGCTGCGCCGCGAGGCCAGCGTGGGGCTCATCCTCCTCGACCTGATGATGCCCGTGATGGACGGCTGGCAGTTTCGCGAGGCGCAGCTCGCCGACCCGGCGCTCGCCTCGGTGCCGATCATCGTGCTGTCCGCCGACGGCGACACGCCGCGCAAGGCCTCGGCGCTGCGGGCCAACGCCTACCTCACCAAGCCCTTCGCGCTGCCCCGCCTGCTCACGACGATCCACACGCTGCTCCACCCCTGACGGGGCGCCTCGGCGCCGCCCCCGCTCCAGGGGCCTCGCTCTGGACGCGCCCGCCGGGCGTGAACCGCCTGGCGTCAGGCCGCCAGCCCGAGCGCCTCGACGAGCACCCGCGCCGCCTCGACCGACACGCGCCCCGAGGCGAGCCACCCGTCGAGCGAGGGCTCGGCGCGCAGCGCTCGCTCCACGCGCGAGAGCGCCGAGAGGTACACGACCTCGCGCGCGAGCCCTCCGCCGCGCAGCACGCGCGCCGCGAT
>CAITLX010000720.1 GCA_903893335.1 uncultured delta proteobacterium
CCGATCACCTGCGCCCGAGGGCCTTGGTCAGATCGCGCGCGAGCCAGCCGCCCTTCTGTCGGTACGTGACCTCGCGCAGCAGGATCGCCGCGCGACCGTGACCGACCCTGTGGGCGAAGAGGTCGGCCATGATGGCCTGCGCGCGCGCCGTGCGGCGCACCGAGTCGAGGTGATCGACGAGGGCCTCGACGCGGCCCAGCGCGCGCCGCCAGAGGCCCGCCGTCTCGGCGGTGTGCAGGCGGGTCGTCTTCTCGCGCTCGACCGCCTCGAGGCGATCGACGACGCCCCGGAGCATCGTCTGGTGCAGCGCCCACGGCGCGGCGTCGGCGTCGCGCTGGGTGCGCAGCGCCGCGAGCGCCTCGCGGCAGTCGATGAGGCCGAAATCGTCGTAGGAGCCCAGCCACGCGAGTCGCTCGCGCCGCGAGGCCGGGTCGTCGCGCAGCGAGGTGAGCGCGGAGCGGACGCGCTCGATGGACAGCCAGCGGTAGACGAGGTCGAGCCCCGTCCCCTTGATGTTCTGCACGCCCATCATGCGCACGCGCTGGCCGGGAGGCGCCTCGCCGGCGACGAAGTCGATGACCTGGTCGCCCGAGGCCGACGCGTCCCACAAGACGGCGATGCGGTCGAGGAAGAGCGCGCGGTAGGCCTTGCGGAATGCGCTCTCGGCCAGGGCCTCGTCGCCGCGTTCGATCGCCTGCCCGACCTCCGCGCGCGCCTCGCGCGCCAGGCGCGCGCGATCCATGAGGCGGTCGAGGTGTCGCTTCACGTCGGCGCCGAGCGTCGCGTCGGTCGGCGCGCCGAGCGCGTCGAGCCTGGCGGCCACGATCGCCGACAGATCGGGCGACGCGCCGCCCACCGCGAGCATGACGTCGTCGCTGCCGACGATCGCGTCGAGGGCCTCGGGCGGCGCCGCCGCGGAGACGACGTTGCGGACGTGGCGCGCGAGCGACTCGGCGGTGCCCGGCACCTTGAGCCAGCGCATCGCGGCGTCGAAGCGACGGAGCGCCCCCTCGAGGCCCCCCTCGCCCGCGACGCGCATGCCGGCGAGCTTGCGGTCGAGCGCCTCGGTGATGAACCGGCGCATGCCGCCGAGGTTGCCGTTGATGAGCACGACGTGGTCGGCCGGCGCGTCGTCGACCAGGATCTGCGCGAACACGCGCGAGCGCGCGACGCGGTCGTCGCGGTTGTTGACGACGAGCACGAGCGTCTGCTCGGGGCTCTCGTCGACGTCGAGCGCGTCGAACCCGAGGCGCGCCCAGCACGACAGGAAGCCGGCGCGCTCGTTGGCGCTCATGCCATTGGAGAACGAGAGCTTGCGCCCTCGGTACTCGACCTCGGGGTAGGTCTTGAGCACGCCGAGGTCGGCCACCAGCTTGTCGGCCATCTCGACGAGCGCGAACTCGCGGTCGACGCCGTAGTGCGCGCCGAGCGCGAGCACGAGCGCGACGTTGCGCGGGTGCTCCTGGTACGGCATTCGCTCGAGCAAGTCGGCCGGCAGCAGATCGGCCTCGAGCGCGGGGACGCACACGAGCGTGGTCGAGCTCCTGCGCGCGGCGTCGGCGAGCAAGGGGAGCATCTGATCCTCGGTCGTGATCGTCGTGCCGCCGGTGGGCACGAAGGTGCCGATGATGCGCGCGACGTCCTCGCCGCCTGGCCCCTGGATGTCCTCGTGATCGGGGTAGGCGTTGGTCAGCGTCGTGACCTCGCTCTTCATCCACTCGTGGATGAGCGTCTCGACCAGGCGGGGCTGGAGCGCCATGCACTCCCAGAGGAACACCTGCGCCTTGAGGCGCTGCGCCACGTGCAGCACATGGCGCTGCTCCCAGATCGTCGCCTTGTCGTAGGGCCGGTAGAGGAACATCTCGCCGGCGGCGAGGTCGCGCTGGGCGTGGAGGAACATCGCCTCGCAGCCGGTGGTCTTGACCACGACGTCGTAGCGCAGCGCGTGGAACAGCGCGGCCTTGAGCCGCTCGGTGCCCGACTTCCCGCGGGTGCCCCAGCCCCCGATGGACAGCGGGACCTCGCGCCGCGCCCGCTCGATGCCGCGCATGATCCAGGCCGAGCGAAGCACGATGCCCGCGAGCACGACCCACGCGACCAGCGCGGCCTCGAACGGCGTGTTGCGCGCCGGCGAGAGGGTGTACTCGGCGAGCGAGTCGACCCAGGGAGGCGTCGCGGCGCCGAGCGCCACCGAGGCCGGGTAGAACGCGAGCGGCACCGCGGGGCGCACCGAGAAGGGGGTCGCGCCGACCCGCCCCGAGGGCTCGCCCAGCTCGACGCGGAAGCCCGAGGCGAGGATGGCCTCGGTGTAGCGCCGCCGCTCGGTCGCCTCGGTGGCCGCGAGCGAGCGCTCGCGCAGCGCGGCGAGCGCGACGTAGCTCCGGGCCAGCGCGAGGCGCGTCCGCATCCGGCGCGAGAAGGTCGGAGGCCCGTGCAGCGTCAGCACGCCGAGGTCGGACACGATGCGCAGGGGGCGCTCGCGCACGGTGCAGACGGCGAGCAGATCGTCGACGCGCGGCACGAACGAGCCCCACCCGCCGAGCTGCGCGTGCATCTGGCGCTCGCCCGGCACGCGCGTGGGCGTCACCTCGGCCATGCCCGAGGGGGCGATGACGAGGTCGCCGCCGCGACGCCGCGCGTGCGTGTGGGGGTGGCCCTTGCGCTTGTCGGGCATCGGCGAGCCGAGCTCGTGCAGCGCCCGCCAGAGGCGCGGACCGCGTGGCTCGCCCCGCGTCAGCTCGTGGCTGCCGCCGCGGGTCTTGCGGAGCGATACCGTCATGTCGCCGTGCGCGGCGACCGAGAGCGCGCGCTCGATCTGCTCGTCGCGGGTGCCGTCGGGGACCACCACGACCGCGCTCTGCCCCTCGAGCATGGGCCCGAGCGCCGTCGCGAACCGGGCGTGCAGCTCGCGCAGCTCGGGGTCGGCCTGCACCTCGAGCCAGCGGAGCGTGGCGACCGCAGACGCCGCGAGGTCGAGCGGTACGTCGGCGCGCTCGGCGAGCGCGGCGAGCGCGCCGACGAGGTCGGCGGATGCCTCCGCCGAGGTCGGCGGGGCGAACACGATCCGCACCGCCGCGAGCGCCGCGGTGGCGACCACCTTCGCGATGCCCTCGCCGGTCGCCCACACGATGGCGCGCAGCGCCAGGTCGCGCGCGAGCGGTCGCTGCGTCGCAGCTCGCGCGAGCTCGAGCAGCGCGACCCCCTGCACCCGAGGCGAAGGGTCGTCGCGCAGGAGCGCCCCGAGCGCGCGCAGGCCCAGCGGGTCGGCGCCTCCGGCGAGCAGGCGCGCGAGCTCCTGGCGAACGTGCTCGCTCGGGTCGTCGTGCGCGAGCGCGGCGACGGGGATCGCTCGCGGCGAGCCGCAGGTCGCGAGCACCCGCAGCGCGTTGCGCCGGATCACCATGCCGTCGGCGCCCGCGCGATCGCGCAGCAGGTCGGTGACGAGCGCGTCGACCGAGGCGCCCCGGAGCGTCGCGTACAGCTCGAGCACGGCGACGCGGACCCACCTCGGCTCGGCGTGCGAGCGCGCCCAGTCAGGCAGCGCGCGCGCGAAGCCGTCGTCGACGATGGCGGGGTGCGCCGAGGGCTCGGCGACCGAGACGAGCGCGGCGAGGAAGCGCAGCGCCACGACGCGCACCGCGGGGCGGCGGTCGGGGTGCGCGTCGGCGACGGCGGCGGCCGGCGCGCCCGTCTCGACGATGCTCGCCACGAACGCCGGGCTCGGGGGCGAGGACCGGACGACCTGCGCCATCACCCGGTAGGAGACCTCGATGGCGTCGAGGCGGTCGGCCATGCTGGCGGCGGCGCGCTCCTGCATCGCCTCGACGTCGAGCCAGCGTCGCGTCGCCGCGACGTCGGCGCGAAGCTCGCGCCGCGACCTGGCCTGCTCGCGCAGGAAGCGCACGAGCACCTCGCGCCGCTCGGCCTCGTCGCCCGCGCGCTGGTACGCGATGAGCAGCGCGGAGGCCTTGCGCTCGAGCTCGCCGAGCTCGGCCACCTCGGCTGCGACGAAGCGCGCCAGCACGTTCACGACGTTCGCGGGCGTCCACACCGCGCCGCCCAGCTCGGCGAGGGCGTGCGCGACGACGCGCGAGACGGTGACCTCGCGCAGCTTGACGTCGAGCGGCGGGAGCCCCTCGGCCATCAGCTTGCGCAGCCGCGCCTCGGCGTCGTTCCAGGCCTTATCCATGCTGCATCACCTTGGCCGTCACGGGATGGCCCACGAGGGGTCGAGCGACGGCTCCGCGCGGTGGACGCGGTTGCTGCCCTCCTCCATCCGGTCGCGGAAGGGCGCGAGCCGCGAGGGGAAGTCGCGCAGGCCGCGCCCGTCTGCGAAGTCGTACGAGAGCATCAGCGACGCCGAGAAGGGGGGCTGCGAGAACGGCGGCGCGGGGCTGTCGAAGAGGTACTGGAAGACCCCCGCGAGCGCGACGCGGTGCGCGCCCGAGATCCAGGTCCACGCCGTCGCGCGGGCCTGCACCGTGCTGCGCAGGAACGACGTCGCGCGGTCGGCGGTCACGGGGCGCTCGCTCAGCAGGTAGCTCGCCCCGAGCCACGGCCACCACCCTCGGCCGGCGAGCGCGTCGACGTCGACGCGCGCCTCGTAGCGATCGACGCCGCCGTAGTCGGGCATGGTCCGCATCGAGACCTGCGGCTTGACCAGCAGGTCGAGGAACGGCTTCCACGCGAGGCGAAGCCCGACCGTCGCGTGGCGCGGGTGGGTGTCGTTGAGCAGCGTGTAGATGTCCGGGTCGGCGCCGACGACGTCGCGCGCGCGCCCATCGACGCCGTTGAACACGAGCGCGGCGAGCGGCGTCAGGCGAACGTCGCCGCCGAGCGGGATGGCGCCGTACGCCTCGAGCGTCCCGGTGTAGCCGCGCGCCTCGCCGTCGGGCACCGACTGAAACGTCGCCTGGCCGAGCGCGAACACGCCCGGCACGTAGCCGTGGGGCGCGACGTCGAGCGTCGCGAGGGCGCCGCCGCTCGCGGGGCCGTCGCGGAGCCGCGTGAAGCCCGTCAGGCCGAGCCACGCGAGGTTCGGCGAGAGCTCGCGAAGCGCGCGCCCCTGCAGCTCGGTGGCCTGCGTGAGCGACTTGCTGGAGACGTCGGTCAGGTCGGTGTCGCCCGACGCGAAGAGGTTGCTGCTCGTGTACATCGCCGCCGTGCCGACCGTCATCGGCCAGCCGGCGCGATCGACCACGGGCTGGGGCGCGAGCGGCGCGAGCGTCGGCGGCGCGTCGCCGAGGGTCGGGCCGAGCTGCGACGACGGGGCCTCGCCGGTGCGTGGCCTCGGCAGGCCGATCGGCGTGGCGATCGCGACGCGCACGAGCGCGCGCCCACCCGCGGACACGACGCGGACCCTGTGCACGCCCTCCTCGAGGAGCGCCAGCCGCTGCACGCTCTCGCGCGACACCGGCGCGCCGGGGCCCGCGCGGCCGGTCGCGCGCGACGCGGTCGGGTCAGCCTCGGTGAGCAAGTCCCACGAGGTGCTCGTCGCGGCGCCGTCGGCTCCGGTGAAGCGGCGGCCGACCGTCAGCGAGCGCGGGGCGCCGGGATCGACGCGCGCGTGCAGGCTCACGACCGTCGGCCCCTTCACGGCGATCTCGAAGGGGTGCGACGCGTCGAGCTCGCTCCACCGCACGAGCGACGCGGCGCGCAGCACCTGACCGTCGCGCTCGTCGCGCAGCCGGGCCCAGCCGACCGTCTCGGGCGACGCCGGGGCGACGACGTCGATGCGGTGCTTGCCGGCGGGCAGCGGCAGCGTGCAGCCCGCGGTGCCGTCGTGACCGGCCGGGGCGCAGGTCACCGCCGCGCCGTCGAGGAGCACGGACACCGCGCAGGTCGGGGCGGCGCGTTCGAGCGAGACGCAGCGCGAGGTCACGACGAGGCGCGTCGGCTTCGCGTGGCTCGCGTAGGCGCGCAGCGCGGACCCGTCCGCCAGCATGACGGCGTCGTCGGGCGCGTCGCTCCAGGCGCGCCGCACCTGCTCGCCGAGCGTCGAGGCGGCGAGCGAGGCTGCGTCGGTGGAGACGAGCGCGAACCCGGCCGAGGACTCGACCTGCGAGGGGAAGGCGTACGCGTGCGCGGGGGCGAGGCGCGCGAGCGCGCCGGTCGCGGGCTCTCCCGCGTCGATCGCGCGCTGCGCCAGCGCCACGCCGCGCAGGGCGAGCCGAGGGTCGCGCCGCTCGAGGGCGAGGTCGGCGGTGAGCGACGCGGCGTGCGCGAAGGCGACGCCCGAGTCGAGCGTGCGCGCGAGCAGCTCGAGCGTCCCCACGCACGCGGCGCGATCGCCCGCGCGCTCGGCGACCACCGCGTGCAGCAGCGCGGTCGCGTCCGCGCGCTCGGCGCGCAGCGC
>CAITLX010000721.1 GCA_903893335.1 uncultured delta proteobacterium
CACGCCCGCGTAGAGCGCGAGCTGCAGCCCGTCGACCCCGCCCGTGGTGTCGTCGCCGAACGCTTCCTTCAGCGACTTGCGCACCGTGGCAACGGCGATGGCGACGAGCAGCGCCGCGATGATCATCCCCTGGAAGAACGTCTTCACCACCGGGCCGAGGCCGCCCACGGCGTCGCCGATGGGGTTGAAGATGCTCTCGACGATGGCCTTGAGCGCCTTGCCGCTCACGGTGCTCTCGTCGAAGAGCGAGAGCACCTGCTGCACGCCCGCGAGGAACCCCTCGATGTGCACGCCCGAGAACACGCGCGCGAGGTTCTCCGAGAGCTTGGCGCCCTGCACCGAGAGCGACAGCATCTGCCGCGCCGCGATGCCGCCGAGCTTCGTCCGCACGTCGTCCGAGAGCTTCTGCACCGACTGCCCGGCCTTGGCGGCGCCGGTGGCCGCCTGCACGAAGGCCCCGGCGGCGGTGTCGCCCATCGTCGCCGCGGTGATCGCCGCCGCGTCGAGCGCGCTCTGCAGCTCGGCGCCGCGCAGCCCCGACTTCTCCAGCTCCGCGCCGAGCTCCTGCACCTTCGACCGCTCGATGGCGACGTGCGACGCGACGCCGTCGATGGCGTCGCCGAGCGCGCCAGCGGCCGCGGCGTTGCCCGTCTGCGCCTCGAGCAGCAGTAGGCTCGAGCGGCGCGCGTCCGAGCTCGTGACGGCGAAGGCCGCGAGCTTCCCGGCGACGAGCGCCAGGCCGGCCGCCAGGGCGACGACCACGGCGACGGCGATGCCGACCGGGCCCGCCACCTCAGCCAGGTCGACGAGGCCCTTGCCGAGCCCCTTCACGTCGCCGCTGCCGCCCTTGGCAGAGTCGCCGAGCGCCTCGAACGCCTTGCGCACGGTGCCGAGCTTCGAGCCCGACTCAGCCGCCTCGCCCGCCATCGACCCGAAGGCCCCACCCGTCTTGACGAGCTGGTCAGACGCCGCCGCAAGGCTCGCCTTCTTCGCGGTGATCTGGTCGCGCAGGCTCTTGAACGACTCGATCGAGACGTTCGTCCCGCCCTGCAGCCGACGCATCGTCGCCTGCATCTCCTGCAGCGCCTTGGTGTCGTCCGCGATGGTCTTCTTCAGCGACTGCAGGGCGCCGGCGGCCGACTCGGCGGCACCGGACGTCTTGTCCTGCAGTTCGACTGCAAAAGTCGCGGAGCTGTCGGCCACGGCGTCACCCCTTCGCGAGTCCCTTGCGGATCAGCTGCAGCTCGTGCAGCCCCTCCGACACCAGCAGCGCGCCGACCATCCGGCGCACCATCCCCTCGTCGTCGTCCGTCTCGGCTCGGGTCAGCTCGAGGAGGCAGTCCGCTGCGGCGCCATGATCTCGGTGCGCCTCCGCGAGACGGGCGACTATTTCCCCGCGATGTCCTCCTTCCGGGCTCCTGCCAGGTGCACGACGGCGTCCGCCGCGCGCATGAGCGACGCCGGCATGGCCTCGAAAATGCGCGCGAGCTCGCCCTTGTCCGCCGGGTGGATCACGCACGGGCGCACGAGCTGCTCGAGCGCCTCGCTCGTCGTCTTGCCCCGGTCGACGAACCGCTTGTAGAGGATGTGGTTCGGGCGCTTGACGACGATCATGCCCTCGTCGGTGTCGATGCGGCGGATCATCTTGTCGAGCGGCCCGTGCTCCGCCTCGAGCGCCTCGAGCACCTCGGCGTCGCGGACGGCCCGCTCCTCCGCCTCGACCTCGGCCAGGAGCCGCACGCGCTCGTCGCGCGCCGACCGACGAGCGTCGGCCGCCTCGCGAGAGGCCCTGGCAGCCAGCAGGCGCGCCTCGAGCGCGGCCTGGTCGTCGACCGCCGGCATCAGCGCGTCCCGTCCGAGTTGTCGAACAGCGTGAGGCCGTTCTTCTTGATGTACATCACGTCGAGCCCGAGCTCCTCCTTCAGGGGATCGGGGCTCTCGCTCTCCGAGGAGTCCTCGCTCGCGATGGTGCACTCGAACAGCTCGACCGTGATGGGGGTCTCGTCGCTCTCGATGTACTGAATGACGATGCCGAACTCGACGTCGCCGTAGCTCTGGCCGTCGGCGCTCTTCGCGGCGAGCGCCTGGCGCAGCGCCTCTGCCGACGACTTCCACGCCGACACCTTGCCCTCGGAGCTGTACTTGCCGCGGGTGCGGCCGCGGGGGGCGTGGTGCCGACCGGCGCCGTACGCCTTCACGCGCTCGCGCTTCTGCGAGTAGGAGATGTCGGTGAAGCCGTAGAAGGGCTCGCCGTCGATCTTGATGACGATGGAGCCCCAGTCGTACTGGTTGCCGTTGATGCGGATCGGGTCGCTCATTGGGGATCTCCTCAGGCCGCGGAGACGCGGAGGGCCGGGTTGTTGAAGCCGACTTCGACCTCGATCGCCTTGGGGTAGCCGAGCGGCACCACGCGGCACTGGCCGGTCAGCGTGAGCGTCGAGAGGATGTCGTCGGTGCGCGAGAGCGTGAACGCGACGGCGCTCGCCTTGGGCTTCTTCAGCAGCTTCGAGCGCAGCGCGGCGTTCGCGCCGCTCTCGATGTCGCGCGCGTCCTCCTCGCGGATGAAGCCCGTCTTCTTGTCGACGCGGATGGCCTTCGAGAGCCGGTTGACGAGGTACGTCTCGAGCGTCGTGCGCGCGATGTTCATCACGCGGCGGAACTGGACGAAGATGAAGTCGCTGCCCGTCGGAGCGATGATGCGCGGGTTGGTGACGAAGACCCCCTCGCGGCCCTCCCAGGTGCGCAGCGTCAGGAAGCGCGAGTCGTCGAGGCCGGGGTTGTTCGCCTCGTCGTGCTCGTCGGGGTTGCCGTTCGCGTCGCGGATGGACACGCCGGGCAGCGCCCCGAGGTCGAGCTCGGCGACGTCGACCTCCTCGGAGACCGAGGCGATTCGCGGCGCCGCAGACATCGAGACCGGGCGGCGGTAGCTGCGGCGCGAGAGGCTCGACAGCTGCTTCGAGGCGCCAGCGCAGAGCGCCAGGCTGGTGCTGGTGAAGTCGCCGTACTCGGCGTCCATCGCGGTCTTGTACGCAGCCTCGGTCTCGCCGACCGTGGGGATGCGCGCGCTGCCGATGGCCCAGCGGTGCTTGCCGTCGCCATGCATCGACGTGAGCTTGGCGTCGACGGTGCCCGCATCGGTCGCGTCGAGCTCGCCGACGATCAGCACGAACTCCCAGTTGATGCGCGCAGCGGCGAGGGCGTCGAGCGCGTCGGAGAGCGCGGAGCTGTCCCAGGCCGGCGCGATGCAGAGGAAGGAGACCGCGTCGCCAGCGACGATGGTGCCCGCCCCGAGGTCGACCTTCACGCCGCCCGAGCCCGGGATCGTGATGCTCGTCGCCGTGCCGAGCGCGGTGACCGCGGAGAGCGTGCGCCCGCCGTCGAGGGTCCACTGGTACGTGATGCCCGCCGTGCCGCGCGTGCCGCCGGCCACGAAGAGGATGCCCGCCTCGTAGTCGTCGAACGGGTGGGTCGCGGCGTCGAGCGTGATGGTCGACGTGCCGGCAACGCTGGAGTCGTCGAGCTCGCCGTACGACCCGGCGGTCACCGTCTCGGCGCGGAGGAAGACGACCGGCTTGCCGTACCGCTCGATCGCGTACGCCGCGGCCTCGACGGTGGGGCCAGAGCCGAACGCGCTGGTGATGTCCTTCGCGCGCGCGTACGCCGCGGGGGCGTTCGTCGTGCCCGACGAGGAGACGCCGAGCAGGACCATCATGGGCCCGCTGGCCACGTTCGAGATGCCGAGAGCCCCATCGAGCTCTGAGACGGAAACGCTGGGGAGCATCAGGTGCCTCCGGTTGTGGTGTCGGTGCCATCGGCCTCGTCGCCCGCGACGAAGCCAGTCGTGATGTCGGTCTCTGCGGTGGCCGGCGGGTCGACGACGGGCAGCAGCTCGTCGGTGATCGCGGCCTGTACGGTGAGCGTGAACTTGATCTCGGCGCCGAACCGCTTCTCGGTGCTCGACGCGACCCACTGCGGGTCGGAGATGTCGAAGGAGCCGTGCCCGACGTTCGGCGACAGGTAGATCGCTCGCACGACCTGGTCGTGCAACGTGCGCGCCGCCTCGTACTGCGCGAGCTCGTCGTTCGGCGCGCTGGTGTCGACCGCCCAGCAGAGGACCGTGGCCTGCTCGAGCAGCGTGCGCAGCGGGCGCGGGTTGCGCCCGGGGTTGCGCGGGGGTGCGTACTGCCCGACCTTGCCGTCGACGCCGGGGACGAAGAGCACGCGGTTCGCTCCGCCGACGCCCTGGTTGATGGCCTTCGCCGGCTCGCGCCAGCCGAACGCGATGTTCGCCGTGAGCTCGTCGGCGGTGAACTGCGCGCGGACGTCCTCGACGAGGGTGGACAGGGCGAAGACGCTCGTCATTTTGCCATCGCCTCCCGGAACGAGCGCATGAGCGACGCGCGGATCGCTGCACCGAGGCGCGGGGGGAGCGCGCCGCGGGGGATGACGTGGCGCGCGGGGACCTTGGCAGTGCCCTTGTTGTGGAAGAAGTAGTGCCCGCGGACGCGCGTGAGAATGACGCTCCCGACCGCCCGGGTCTGCACGTAGTCGCCGGCGTGCTGCAGCGGGGCGTGACCGTCCTTCGTCGGCGCCCAGGAGCTTCCGTCTGGCGCTCGGCCGCCGGCGAGCTCGGCCTTGAGCACGCCGTCGAACGCGAGGGCCGCCGCAGGCGCCGCCTTGGCGATGAACTGCGGCATGGCGCGCAGCTTCGCGCACCAGTCGTCGATGGTCTTCTCGGCGGCCGCGTTACCCACGGGAGTCCTCCGCGCCGCCGTCGCGCCGCTGGTCGGACGTCCAGGCGTACGGGGACGCCTGCGAGGAGCCGAGGGGGCCGCCGGCGGCGACGCCTCCGCGCGCACCGAGGCCGGCGGCGTCCTCGCGCAGCGGGAGCTCGATGAGACCGGTCTGCGAGTCGGCGGCAGAGTCGAGCCACGCGAGCGCGTCGGTGCTGTCCTTCGCAATCGCCGCGTCGAGCTGGCCGCTCGGGTTGTAGCCGCGCTTCATCCACAGTCGGAAGCAGACGACCTGCGCGACCATGAGCTTGACGACCTGGGGGACGTCGGTGAACGGGGTCGCGTACCGCTTGCGGAGCTTCGCGTCGAACATGGACGACACGGCCACGACGAGGCGCCCGGTGATGCCCGGGTACTGAACCTCGAGCTGGTCGATGTCCTCGGCGGGCATCGACCCCAGGTCCTTCACTTCGTCGGTGGTGCAGTAGTGCGACACGGGCGTTCCTGACACCTCGACCCCGGGGCTCGACGCTTGCGCGTCGTCCTACCGGGGCGAGGCGTCTGCCGACCGCCGGAGGTTGGGCGGTCGACAGGCATCAGCTCTCTTGGGTCAGGCAGTGCACTTGAAGAGCAGGTACGGGTGCCCGTACCCGGCCACGTTGCGGCCCTTCTGGTGCCACTCGAGCTCGTCGCTGCGGTCGAGGACCGCGTCGACGCCCGTGCCGCCGCCCGTGCCCGTGTAGTACGTGATGCGGTACGGGTCGCGGTCGACGTACACGAGGCCGCCGAGCTGCGAGGTCGAGATCTGCTCGGCGATGACGAAGTACGTCGTGTCGCTCTCGAAGCCGGCGAGCTCGTCGGCCACGATCGGCTGGCCGTAGCCCATCGCTGCGATGAGCGCCTCGACGTCGCCCG